>WTCH01000014.1 GCA_013138675.1 Woeseiaceae bacterium
TCTGCAAGATTGGAGAGGATCCGCAACGCAACACTGCCACCACACAGTTCTGAAACTCGTGGCGCAACCGCTTCGCAAATTGCGTTGACAAGATTGGCACCCATCGCATCCTGTGTATCGACGAGCAGATGTACGGCCAGGGCAGCGTCTCCACCTGGCAGACGAAGAACATGGTGCTCTATGTCGCGCACGCCACCGCCACGTTTCGTGAGTCTCGGATGCACGATGTTGCAGAGTTCGAGGAGCTCATCGCGAGCATCGGTCAACTGTTCGACAGCCCTACCGCTGTCATCGACACCATGAATATGAATCTGCCCAATCAGCAACGACTCGTCACACGATGTCGTAAAGCCACCTGTCGAGCGCGCCATCATCGCCGCACTGCTCGTTGCAGCGACAACTGACGGTTCCTCAACAACCATGGGCACGATGTACTCGCGCCCGTTGACAATGAAGTTCGGTGCGACGGCAAAAGGCAAGCCGAAAACGCCAAGCACGTTCTCGACCATCTTGTCCGCGTTTGCAGCCATCAACGTCCATCGGCCCTGCCGTAGCTGTTCTGCGTCCGCGGCACTCAACCAGCCACGGCGCTGCAGCTCATCAATGCGCTCCGGGACGCTCAGCCGGTACAGGCCACCTATTCGCGAGTCACTCACTATCTGTTCACTCCGCCTGTACACCCTTTACGTCCATCCTCGCGTCGAGGACCTGACCATTTCCACCCAGCGCGGTGCCAAGGAACGACTCGACCGCAGCTTCACTGTCGGCGAGGACGATGCCGACATCGCCTCCCCCCGCCCCGCAGGGTTTGTAGACAAGTCCGGCGGCGCGAGCCGCAAGGACCAACTCTGCGTGGCCAGCATCGAATATGCCGATGTCGTGGTCAACGCTGAATTCTCGCAACACGTTAATGTAGTCGTGATACTCATAGAGAATATTGTCTGCTCGCCCCTCGCGCCACGCTTTGCCGAGTCGCCGCGCCGAGTACACCAGTGCCGCGCGCGACGGACGCGGCTTACTGCGGGCCAGGCGATCGAGCTTTTGCGTCGTGCTGGCCGGCGCACCCGTCCAGACTAATGCATAGGCAAGTTCATCGGGCCAGGTTATCTGATGCGTCTTGCGTCCGATCATTACGTACTCGATTAGTCCGCCGGTGACGCTCGTAGCAATATCAACGCCGCTGCCGCGACCGCCCTGAAATTTCTGATGCGCATCAAATGCGGCAGTTGCAAGCTCCGGTACGTTCGAATTCTGTTCGCCTGAGCTCAGTTCATCAAGAGCTGCCGTAAGCGCCACGGTTAGGGCCGCACTCGAGCCGATACCCGTCTTGTTGCCGGTCGCAACATCCGAAAACTCGCTAGTGTCGAGCTGCAACGCCACGTTTGTTGTCGGCGCCAGACCGACGGTCTCCCAAACGACCTCAAGCAAGGCAAAGTCGTCACCGGCATCAATCCACTCGATAACACCGTCGCTGCTTTTGAATCGGCAGGGCTTACTATTTATTCCGACGCGACTGACGACATGGTGCTCACTGTTGCTCGCCGCAATAGTGACATGCGCTCGCCGGTCGATCGCCATACAAACAGCCGGGGCGCCGACGAGGACGGCGTATTTGCCGGACAATACAACTTTGCCGGGCGCACTCGCTGTTGCCAGAATCTGTTGTTCAGTCATCTTTGATCTGCGCCGCGCCCCGCCCGAGCCCACTGACAAGAACCTGCTTGACACCCGGCGTTGCGGCAAGCGCCTGCTGAACCGTTGCCTCGTCCTCCGGTTTGCAAATCGCCTTAACCTGCGGACCCGCATCAATGGTAAAAAACACGGCGATGTCCGCTGACTGCAACTCTCGAATGGTCTGCATGCAGGCAAGCGTGGTGCTGTTCCAGTAGATCATCGGCGGCCGCGAGCCCCACATGACCGAGTGCATCTTGAGACAATTGTGTTCAGCAACCGAGGCCAGCCGCGCGAAGTCCTTGCCGGCGATCGCCACCCTGGCCTCATCAAGATCGGCATCCTGCTGCTCGATCCAGCGCTCGTAGAACGCCGAGGTATTTCGACTCACCTCCATCGCCTCGGTTGAGCCAACCAGCTTCGGGCCCATTGCCGTGACCGCCACGACCACGCGTAGCGGCCAATCGTCTCGCCCACGTAATTCGCTAACAACGATGTCGTCACCAGCGTTCTTAAGCTCAACAAATCCGCCTAATAGTGAACGCGCGGCGGATCCGGATGCCTGGCCTGCGAGGCTGGCCAACTGTGCGCTGGTATTTTCCCGCCCTGCAGCCGCATCGGCGGCGACGGCCAGCGCGGCAAACGCCGATGCCGATGACGCGAGGCCGGCAGCTATCGGAAAATTGCTCTCGCTCTCAATTCGCGCATGAGCCCGATCAGCGCCAACGACAGTGTCGAGACAACGCGATACGCGCGGCAGCATTGGACTGTCGTCGTCGGCGTTGACGACCAGCACATCGGCACCCAGCGACTTGTCGAACTCGACGCTCATCGTGGTGTACAGATCGGCCAGCGTAATGGAAATCGAGCCAACAGCCGGGAGATTGCGACATGTGTCGCGCTTACCCCAGTACTTGATCAGCGCGATATTTGGCTGGGCTTTGGCAGTTGCCCGCATAGGTCTGCTTACTGGCGAAAAGTGGACGCGAATTATAGCTCAGGCTTGCTGCAGTCTGGCTGCAATTCCGTGTACGCTACATGACCCTGTTGATCGTGGCGGAGAACACGTTGTCAGCTTCTTTCGAGAACCGTATCGCGCACTACACAGCGCGCGTAGCCGATGCACTGGATAAGGCCCTGCCGCCGGCGACACAGCCGCCCAAACGGCTGCATGACGCCATGCGCTGCGCCGTTTTCAACGGTGGCAAGCGCGTCAGGCCGCTATTGGTGTATGCCACCGGTAAATGTCTCGGCCTCAATGAAGAGCTACTCGATGCGCCCGCAGCGGCTATAGAGTTCATTCATGCGTTCTCTCTCGTGCACGATGATCTGCCAGCCATGGACGATGACGACATGCGCCGCGGCAAGCCCACGTTGCACCGCCAGTTTGACGAGGCCACCGCTATTCTCGCCGCGGACGCCTTGCAGCCGCTGGCGTTCAGTGTCCTCGCCGAGGCCCGGGATGTGGCACCCACAACCCGCGCTCGGCTGGTCAAGTTGGTGGCTGATGCCTGTGGTTCGATCGGCATGACCGGGGGACAATCAATGGATCTCGCCGCAGAGGGTCAGACGCTGACCGCGGAAGAGATTGAGCACATGTATTTGCTCAAGACCGGCGCCCTTATTCACGCATCGGTCGTGTCCGCTGCGATGCTCAGCGAAAACCTGCCCGAGGACCGTGCATCTGCCATTGATGCGTTTGGCCGCACGATCGGCGTCGCATTCCAGATCAAGGATGACATCCTGGATATTGAAGGCGAGACCGAGGTCATCGGCAAGCAGTCAGGTGCCGATCAGCGCCTCGGCAAAGCGACCTATCCTGGGCTGGTTGGCATCGACGAGGCCCGCTCGCGGTGTGACAGCCTGTTGCGCAGTGCACTCGAACAACTTGACGACTTCGGCAACGACGCCGATTCGCTGCGCTGGCTCGCCCGCTTCATTGTCGTGCGCGGCAATTGAAATGGCCTCGGCTGCGCGCACGATCCTGCACGTCGACATGGATGCTTTTTATGCGTCAGTCGAGCAGCGTGACAATCCTGAACTGCGTGGCAAACCCGTCGTCGTGGGCGGCGGTAGCAACCGGGGCGTCGTAGCAGCGGCCAGTTACGAGGTGCGCGAGTTCGGCGTCCGCTCGGCGATGTCTATGGCGGATGCGCTGCGCCGTTGCCCGGATCTCATACGCGTCACGCCGCGCATGTCGCATTACAAGAGCGTGTCGAAACAGATATTCGAAATCTTCCGGCAATTCACGCCGCTGGTGGAAGGACTGTCGCTCGATGAGGCGTTTCTCGACGTCACTGCGAGCCGCAATCTGCACGGTAGCGGCGTCGAGATCGCGACCCGTATCAAGACCCTGATTGTCGAGCAAACCGGATTGAAAGCCTCGGTCGGCGTGGCCGAAAACAAACTCGTTGCCAAGATAGCGTCTGATCTCGACAAGCCGGACGGCCTGGCCGTTATCACGTCCGACAATGTGCAGGAAAAACTCGACCCGCTGCCAATATCGGTCATCCCGGGCATCGGCCGGCAGACACTGGCCAAGCTGCAGCATCTCAGCATTCTCACGGTCTCCGACTTACGGCTCGCGCCGGATCGCGACCTGGAATCAATATTCGGGCGGTTTGCGCAGCGCACCCGCGAGCGCGCCGCCGGCATCGACAATCGCCGCGTCGTCGCCGAGCGCGAGGAGAAATCAGTAAGCGCAGAAGAAACCTACGACGTCGATCTGGACGACCGTGGCGATATGGAGCGTGAATTGCTGCGCCTGGCCGAAACCACGGCAAGTCGGCTGCGCAAGTCCGAATTGCAGGCTGGCACGGTTCAGATCAAGATCCGCCAGGATGATTTCCAGACGTTTACGCGCCAACGCAGCGTGCAGCCACCGGTCAATAATACGGACCAGATCTACCACATCGCCTGCGATTTGCTCCGCGCATGGCTCGAGGAAAACCCCGGCGCGCGCATCCGCCTGCTTGGTGTGGGGGGCTGCAAGCTGTCTCCGGCCGAGCAGCGAGACCTGTTCTCCAGCGAAGGGTCTTCGACGACAAACGCCGTGGATGAGGCAGTGGACGATATTCGCGACCGATTCGGTAACCTGTCGGTTGGCCGCGCGCGGACGCTCGAGCGGCCCTGAGTCATGTAGAATCGGTCATGTTGAGGGGCCTGACTACGGCAAATAATAATGTACACCAGCTTTTTTGGTCTCAATGAAAAGCCGTTCTCGATAACGCCCGACCCGCGTTATC
>WTCH01000280.1 GCA_013138675.1 Woeseiaceae bacterium
GGGCCTGCTATTCCTCAACGTACTCCGTGATCTCGAGATCGAATCCTGAGATCGCGTACATGTGCTTGGGTGCTGATAATACACGGATTTTGGACAAACCGAGGTCGCGCAGAATCTGTGCGCCGACACCGTAAGTCTTCAGTACATTGTCGCCCGCGCGACGTTCTTTCAGGTCATCCTCTGTGTTGCCGAGACCCTCGACCGATTCCATGAAGTCACGTGACGTTTCCTGGTCTCGCAACAATACGATGACGGCAGCCTCTTCGCGGGCGATGCGTTCGATTGCACTGTGCAGAGGCCAACCCAGGGATCGCGACTGCACGCCAATGACATCCCCCAGCGTATCCTGCAGATGTACTCGAACCAGTGGGTTCTCCGCACCGTCAAGGGTGCCTCTGACGAGCGCCACGTGCACCGCTCGGTTCACGTGGTCGTCATAAGAAACCATTGTGAACTCGCCGTGCTCGGTCTCGATGACCTGCTCGTCGATACGCTCGACATTGCGTTCTTTTTCGAGTCGGTAACGAATCAGGTCGGCGATGGTGCCAATCTTGATGTCATGAGCTCGGGCAAACTTCTCGAGGTCCGGACGGCGCGCCATGGTGCCGTCCTCATTCAGGATTTCAACGATTGCGGCCGATGGCTCCAGACCCGCCAAACGGGCAAGATCACAGCCAGCTTCGGTATGCCCGGCACGCGTTAGCACTCCACCCGGCTGCGCCATGACCGGAAAAATATGTCCAGGCTGGCTCAGGTCCTCGGGCTTGGCATCCGCCGCTACGGCGGCTTGAATCGTGCACGCCCTGTCATGGGCTGATATGCCGGTAGTAATGCCCTCCGCCGCTTCGATCGATATGGTGAAGTTCGTGGCGTGATGCGCATCGGTATCAGTCACCATCAGCGGTAATCGTAGCTGGGCGCAGCGCTCCCGCGACAACGTCAGGCAGATCAGGCCACGGCCGTGCGTCGCCATGTAATTGACATCCTCGGGCCGCACTTTCCCGGCCGCCATGATCAGGTCGCCCTCGTTCTCACGATTTTCGTCATCGACCATGATGACCATCTTGCCGGCGCCAATATCGGCAATGATGTCCTCGATATCGCTAAACGCAGCGTCGACGGCGCTCGGGTGCAGTGTTGTGTTATCAGCCATAACCGTGTTCCTTCAGAAATTCCATCGACAGTCCCTCACCATCCTTCGCCAGCAGTCGCTCAATATAACGCGCCAGCAGGTCGACCTCGACATTTACATTCGTGCCGACCGCGTAGTCGCCAATGATTGTCACGTCCGCCGTATGCGGGATGATATTAACCTCGAAACTGGTCGCCGATACATCGTTGACCGTCAGACTGACGCCGTCGACGGTTACGGATCCTTTCCTCGCGACATAACGGGCGAATTCTTCCGGGATCTCTACGGTAATTCGGATCGAGCGTGCATCTGCCTTGCGACCCGTCACGGTACCCAGGCAATCGACATGACCACTCACTAGGTGCCCGCCAAGCCTGTCGCCCAGCGACAGCGACGGCTCGAGATTTACATTGTCCCCGACACCGAGACCGCCGAGACTCGTCACATCGAGTGTCTCGACCGACACGTCGGTGTCAAAACCGTCGGCGCGCAACGCGACGGCCGTCAGGCACACACCGTTCACGGCGATACTCTCGCCGACCTCATAGGATGCAAATGGCAGGCTGTCCGACTGCACAGACAGGCGCACGTCACCACCATGTCGCTCAAGCGCCGCAATACTGCCTTTTGCCTGGATAATGCCTGTGAACATGATGGCTAGCCCGCAATTCGCGCCGTAATGCGGGTATCAGGGCCCACCTGGCACGTGTCGATGATGTCGAGCGATCGGCGGTCCGACAGTTCGGTCCACGTCGGCGTCCTGAACATGCCCATCGTCTCGCTACCCATGATATGGGGTGCCTGATAAATCACAAGCTCGTCCACCAGATCATTGCTGATCAGGTTGCCGGCCAACGCCGGTCCTGCCTCGACCAGGACATCATTGACCTCGCGCCGGCCGAGATCGTCCAGAACCGCTGCGGCATCGACGAGCCTGTCGACCGCCCGAACCTTGACAATATCGGCACCCGCCTCAATCAGCGGACCACGTTTGCTGTCGTCCGTGCAGTACAGCAGCGTAGCGCCCGGCAACGCGAGCATTTCGGCAGAAAGCGGCATGCGAAGGTCTTTGTCCAGCACAACCCGCAAGGGCTGACGCCCGCACGTCTCAATGTCCGGATCGCGCACGGTGAATGATGGATCGTCCGCGAGCACGGTGCCAATACCGCTCAGGATGGCGCCTGACCGTGCGCGTAGTCGTTGTACGTCGGCGCGTGATTCCGGCCCGGAGATCCACTCGCTCTGGCCGCTGGCCATCGCGATACAACCGTCGATACTGCACGCCATCTTGAGTCGGACGAAAGGCCGGCCGGTCGTCACACGCCGCAGAAACCCGGACAGCTGCTGCTCTATTTGTTCTTTGAGTACCCCAACGCGAACCGGGATGCCCACTTTTTCAAGCGCTGCTATTCCCCGACCATTTACGTCCGGATTCGGGTCCTGGATGCCAACCACTACATCAGCCACGCCAGCATCAATCAGTGCGTCAACACAGGGCGGCGTCTTGCCATGGTGTGAGCAGGGTTCGAGAGTGACGTAGGCGGTTGCGCCTTTCGCGGCGGCTCCCGCTGCCTCCAGCGCATTGATTTCAGCATGCGCCGCACCGGCGACCTTGTGCCAGCCCTCGCCAACGATGTCGCCATCACTAACCAGCACGCAACCCACCATCGGGTTCGGGTGTGCCGTGAACAGGCCTCGCTCCGCGAGCTGCAGCGCCTGCGTCATGAACGCGGTATCGGCCTGATCACTCATGGATTACTTTTTCTTCTTGCCCGGAAGGTCGGGTAGTAGAGACATCTGCTCACGTGACGCGGCGGTCTCGGAGATTCGCTGCAGGCGTTTAATCTCTTCCTCAAACTCGGTGATGTCCTGAAAGCGGCGGTAAACAGAGGCAAACCGGACATAGGCGACCTCGTCGAGTTCGTGCAATTCCTGCATGACGAGCTCACCCACCAATCTTGACGGGACTTCGCGTTCGCCCATGGTGCGGAGGCGGTGCACCAGTCGGCCGATGGCCTGTTCAACTTCGTCGCTCGGCACCGGACGCTTCTCGAGCGCACGGATCATGCTGTTGCGCAGTTTGGACTCGTCAAATGGCTGTCGACTGTTATCGTTTTTTACAAGCCGCGGCATGACCAGCTCGGCCGACTCAAACGTGGTGAAGCGTTCGTTACAATCGAGGCACTGGCGACGCCTGCGGATTTGCCTACCCTCACCCGCGAGGCGGGAGTCGATCACCTTGGTTTCTTCGTGGCTGCAGAACGGGCAGTGCATCAGGGCTTGTTTTCGCTGGACCGGTCAACGCGGTGATCGACCAAGTGCAAGCAGGCCCTCCTTAGGCGTATACGGGGAACCGTTTACAAAGGTCGAGGACCTGGCCGCGTACGCGCTCGATCGTCTCCTCGTTATTAATGTCGTCCAGTATATCTGCAATCCAGCCCGTAAGCTCACGGGTCTCATCAGAACCCATACCGCGTGTCGTAATGGCGGGTGTGCCGAGGCGCAGACCGCTGGTTACGAACGGCGACTGTGGGTCGTTAGGCACCGCATTCTTGTTAACCGTGATATTGGCGCTCCCGAGGGCGGCGTCGGCGTCTTTGCCCGTAATGCCCTGTTCAATCAGGCTCACGAGCATCAGGTGATTGTCGGTGCCGCCAGAAATGCTGGGATAGCCGCGCTCGGCCAGCACGCTGGCCATGACCTTGGCGTTCTAGCACACCTGCGCCTGGTAGTCCTTGAACGATGGCTCCATAGCCTCTTTGAACGCTACAGCCTTCGCCGCGATCACGTGCTCCAGTGGCCCGCCCTGTGTACCTGGAAAGACCAGCGAATTGAACTTCTTGGTGAGCTCATCGTTCTTGCGCGCGAGAATCAATCCACCACGCGGACCGCGCAGTGTTTTGTGCGTCGTCGAAGTGACTACATCCGCCAGTGGCACCGGATTCGGGTAATGACCGGTGGCGACGAGACCGGCGACATGAGCCATGTCGACCATCAGGTAGGCGCCAACACGGTCGGCGATCTCGCGAAAACGCTGCCAGTCGACAACTCGCGAATACGCCGAGAAACCCGCGACAATCATTTTAGGCTTGTGCTCATCAGCCAGCGCCTGTACCTGGTCGTAGTCGATCTCGGCAGTGTCCGCGTTCAGACCGTATTGAATTGCGTTGTAATTCTTACCCGAGAAATTGACCTTCGAACCGTGCGTCAGGTGACCACCGTCTGCCAGACTCATTCCGAGAACCGTATCGCCGGCCTCACAGAGCGCCATGTAGGCCGCGCCATTTGCCTGTGATCCTGAATGCGGCTGAACGTTCGCATAGTCGGCGCCAAACAGGGACTTGGCGCGTTCAATGGCCAGCGTTTCCGAGCTATCGACGTGCTCGCAGCCGCCGTAATAGCGCTTGCCCGGATAGCCCTCGGCATACTTGTTATTCAGGACGCTGCCGTTGGCCTTAAGGACACGGGGGCTCGCATAGTTCTCAGAGGCAATGAGCTCGATGTGCTCTTCCTGCCGGCGTTCTTCGGCGGCTATTGCGTCGGCGATTTCAGGATCAAATGATGCAAGCGTCGTAGTTGTGTCGAACATCTGGCGGATACTCCGAGGCGGGGGGCGTCGCGAAAGATGGCGATGGTACCTGTTGCGTCAGATTCTAACCAGCCTCGACAAACGACTGCACAACACGGGTCCATGCGCGGGCGAGGTTGCGCCGGTTATAGCCGCCGCCACCTGTACCGACGATGCGCCCTCCGCAGTGCTTGTCGGCCAGCGCACACAAGGCAGTCGCGGCATCGGCGTGCGCCTGTTCCGTGTAACGGAGATGGGTAATGGGATCACCCTCGAGGCTGTCGGCGCCACACTGGAACAGGATGAATTCAGGCTGCGCATGGTCAATATAAGACTCTATGCGCGACCAGGCTCTCTTGAATTCATCGTCGCCCGCGCCCGGTTCCATCGCGATGTTGAGCTTCGTGCCACGTGCACGTCCTTTGCCTGTTTCGCTCTCGGCACCCGTGCCCGGGTACAGATTTCGCCCGTCCTCATGAACATCGGCAAAAATCAGGTCAGGATCATCCTCGAAGCCGTAAAACATGCCGTCACCATGGTGCGCATCGATGTCGACGTACGCGATTCGCTGCAAACCGTGTTTCTTGCGCAGGTGCTCGACAGCGACACCGCAATCATTGAATACGCAGAACCCCGCTGCGCAGTTGCGGCCGGCGTGGTGCAACCCGCCAATAGGAACGAACGCTCGTTCTGCGTCCCCTTGCATAATTGTGTCAACCGCGGCGAGGGTTGTACCGACAACATTGGAAGCCGCGTTGAAAATGCCTGGTAGAGCAGGAGTATCGCCGTCATCGAGAAATCCTTTTCCCTCAGAGGACATCCGCGACACTTTGTCGATGTAGTCAGCTGTGTGAAACAACAACAGGTCGTCGACGCTGGCGGCTCGCGGCGCGGCGTACTGGATAGCGTCACCCAGTCCCGCTTCGGCCAGCTCGTCATGAAACACATCATGCCGATCCAGCCCGAACGGATGTGAGTCGCCGAAGCCGTAGCTGGCGAGTTCGTCACCCCTGTAAACCAGCACTGGTTTGTTCATGGTCCATTTGCTCAACCTAACGTCGCGCCAGCATACCGAAGAGGCCAACAATCACAAATCGCCTGGTGTACGTAGTAGCCCGAATTGCTGCTATTACATTCATACAGCGAGAATATTAGTGACTCTGGCACAAGCTCGCGTAGCTTGGGGATTTCGATCGTGACTTGGGAAATGTGCGAGCGATTTGGCTTTGATGCCAACGCGATTGCGCGACGCGTACACCTCGTCGGCCTGACCGGCACCGAAAATTTCTGTCTGGGCCTCGAGTTACAGCAACTGGTTATCGTGCCGAATGCCAGCAGCATCATCGAGGACGTTCTCGAGTCCCTCAAAAACATCGATCAGTTCGAGCAAATTGTCCTCGACAACTCGGACACCGATCGGCTCGTAGGCTTCCAGAAGAGATACCTCTTCGGGCTTGGCGTCGATTTTATCAGCCCAGCGTACTTTGAAGAGCGCCTGCGTATCGGCTACGTACACAACAAGATTGGAGTACCGCAGTCGCTGTACCAGACCTCGTTTCTAACGCTCGAATACCTGCTGATCCACAATATTCCAGCAGCTATTCGCAGCGACCCCGCCGCGTTTGACGACTTGCTCAAGTTCATCC
>WTCH01000020.1 GCA_013138675.1 Woeseiaceae bacterium
TGGCCGGCAAACGCCCAGCTATAGTTCTCGACGAGCAAGCCCATGGTGTATCCACCTATAGAGGCACCGCCATAGACGCTCGTGACGAACATGCCTGAACCTTTACTGGTAAGAGTGCGCTTGAGCGACTTGACGTGACCGCCGGCAAGATTGGTATAGACGATTGCCGCGCCGAAGACACCGACGAGGGTGGCCACTACTTTATAGGTCAATACGCTCTGGTCTGGCTTGAAAAGAAATAAGGTCACTACCCCGAGCACGAGCGAGCAGGTAAAGAGCACGGATTTCGACGAGAATTTATCACCCAGCTTGCCGCCGTAGTAGGAAGTCAGTCCGCCAACGCCGAACCACAACATTATCTGACCCACATCCGCAGCCGGTAGCTCCAGAACCCCGCGCATATAAGAAGGAAAAGTGCCCAGGAATCCGTAAATGACCATCCCGTATGCGGCGCTCATTATCGCCAGGAGGATCGTGTTGCGGTTCTTCAGCGTGTCCGCACCGCCGCTGTCAACCAAATGCTTGGCTGCGGGCGCGACTTCACTAAACCAGGGGCGCACGAAGACCAAGATGGCCAGCGCTAATGCAACACCGGTAAAGCCGAAGATCAGCATCGGCGCTTCCCAACTACCCAAAGCGGTTCGTAACTCACCGATGACCCAGTGGCCAAACAATGAGCCAAGCCCAAAGCTAAGGTTGACCATACCCAACGCTGCTACTCGATTCGCGGAGAAATAGCTGGTTGACAACGAGAACATGGCGGTCGCCAGGAAAGACATGCCTACGCCCTGAAGGACAATAAACACGAACATGGTGGCGAAGCCGGTTGCCTGCGTGAAGAGCAAGGTCGCAGCAGAGAGCAGCACGAGACCTGTCAGCAGAACAGCCTTTCTTGAAAATCGAGCAATGAGTGCGGCGGCGGGTAATCCCCCAATACCGAGACCAAGCGTAAACATGGTCGTGAGCGCAAACATATTCGGTACCGAGAGATCGAGTGCCCCACGAATATCGACAGCGAGCATACTGACGAGGAAGCGATCTGCCACCATCAAAATGTACGTAAACAGCAGCAGGCCAAACATGGCCATTGCAGCCTTGTTCATGCCGGAATGCTCGGAGGTTTGCTGAGTAGTTTCTTGTTCTTGGCTCATTTTTTATCTTCCCCTGGACAAGAGATTTTCCTGGAAACCTATCGACACCGATAGTAACGGGCTAGGTAGCGCTATACAAATAATATCGATGAAAGTAAGATAAGGGCCAACAAATCGAAATTAATGCCGAAATCGCAAAAAATGCCTAAGGAAACCAATGAGACCGCCCCGGACAACGGCAATGGCCGTATCTCGACACGGGCATCGTCAGTGTACGACCGGCTGAAGAACGACATCCTGACGGGCAAACTGAAGCCCGGCCATAAATTGCGCCTCAAAGACCTGATTGAGCAATACGATACGGGCAACAGCCCGCTGCGTGAGGCCCTCAACCGCTTGTCCGCCAATGGCATGGTGGTCCGCGAGGAAAACCGCGGATTCCGGGTGCCGTCGGCAAGCAGTGACGAGCTGATGGAAATCACGCGCACACGCTGCTGGCTTGAAGAAATTGCGTTGCGCGAGTCCATCAAGAACGGTGACGCCGAATGGGAAGAACGCATCGTTCTCGCATTCCACTGGTTGGCGCGTGCCGCACGCAGTAGCAAGGAAACGGACAGATCGACGTCACCCGAGTGGGAAGACCATCACCGGGAGTTCCACCTCGCGCTGATTTCGGCGTGCGACTCGAGCATTCTTGTCGACTTCTGCGCCGAGCTGCACCAGCGCTCATTCCGCTATCGAAACCTCGCGGAGGTCGTCGAGTATCGCGACCGTCATGAGCTCGAAGAGCACGACGAGCTGCAGCAGGCCGTACTGGCCCACGACGCCGACAAGGCTGTTGAGCTGCTCAAGAAGCATTACACGATTACATCGCAAATCCTTGTCGAAAGCGGTCGCTTCGACTAGCCACAGGACATCACTATGAAAGTCGGATTTATTGGTCTTGGCCGTATGGGTCAGGGCATGGCGGGCCGCATTCTGGCTGCCGGACACGACCTGCTCGTCAGCGATCCAATGCCTGGCCAGACAGCATCTCTTGAAGAACAAGGCGCTGTGGCCGTCGACTCACCGGCTGCCGCGACACAGGATCGAGACGTCGTTATTTCCATGTTGCCCACTGACGGCGTGCTGAATGCCGTTCTGCACGGTGATGGTGGTCTGATCGAGGGCATGCCCTCCTCCTGCATTCACATGGCAAGCGGCACACATGGCGTCCCGGCAATCAATGCCGCCGCCGCGGCACATCGCGAAACTGGCCAGACATTCATAGCCTGCCCGGTGCTGGGTCGCCCCGATCTCGCTGCAGAGGGTTTGTTGAAGGTCGTGCCCGCCGGACCGTCCGAGGCAGTCGATAAAGTCCTGCCAATACTCGAAGTAATAGCACAACAGACCTTTCGTGCCGGCGAGTCTCCGCAGTCAGCGGCCGCCGTAAAGATCGCGAATAATTTCATGCTCGGTTGCGCCATCGAAAACATGGGCGAGGCCCTCTCGCTCGTCGAGAAGCTCGGTGTCGAACCGCAGATGTTTTTCGATGTTATGACGCAGGGACTGTTCGCAGCGCCCGCCTACGAGGTTTACGGCAAGTTCATCGTCGACAAGAACTGGGACTCGCACGGCGCGACCGCGGTCATTGGCTTGAAGGACGCGGATCTCGCACTTGAGGCCGCCGCGGTTGCCGATGTGCCGCTGCCAAGCACGCACCCCTGGCGCGACTACCTGCAAAGTGCCGTCGACCGTGGCGAAGGCCATCTGGATTGGGCTGTTATGGCCCTCGAACAGGCACGCGCCAGCGGACTGGAGAAGTAACGATGCCGATAATTCCAGCCGGACGCGAAGACCTTAAAGAACTCAAAGGCATTCACCTGTGGCACGCGGGCATGTCGAATTGCTCGCAACGTTGCCGCATCACGCTGGCCGAGCTCGGTCTCGAATGGGAAAGCCATGTCGTCAACCTGCAGAAAGCGGAGCATGCGACCGAGGAATACCAGCAGATCAACCCCAACGGCGTTATCCCGTCACTGGTGCACGACGGCATTGTCGTCATCAACTCGGTCGATATCATTGCCTACCTGGATGAGACTTTCGGCGACGGCTCAATGCGACCTGCCGAGTACGAGGATGAGATCGCAGCCGCATTAGCGCACGCCGACAAATCCCAACTCGGTCTAAAGTACTGCACATTCGAATTCATTTTTGGAGGCGGCCCACAGGCTGACGAAGAGACGTTCCAGAAGCTCATCAATGGCCTGCACAGCGAATGGCTCATCGGTTTCCACCGCGAGTACCGCAGCGGTTTTTCGCGCGAGCGCATACATGAGATGGTTGGACTCGTGCACGATGACCTGACGCGTCGTGAGGCTGTACTCGCCGATGGCCGCAAGTGGATGGCCGGCGATCAGTTCACATTGGCCGACATCGCCTGGATGCCAAATGTGCATCGCTACGATGTCATGCGCTGGCCGCTCGAACGCTATCCTCATGTTTACAAATGGTTCGAGATGGCATCTGCACGCGACAGTTATAAGACGGCACTCGAAGGCTGGGAGCCGAAGC
>WTCH01000179.1 GCA_013138675.1 Woeseiaceae bacterium
GGGCCGTCCGATCGATTCTTGCCTATGACGAGATTCTCGTCGCCGATGCGAATACAGGATGGCGCATCGACGATGCCGCACGCTTCGTCAATGCAGTTAGTGACGTCGATGTTTACATCGAGCAACCCTGTGCGTCATACGAACACTGCCTGACGATCCGGCGCCGTACCGCATTGCCATTTATCCTGGACGAGAATATCGATTCATTGCAGATGCTCATCCGGGCGCATCAGGATGGCGCCATGGACGCGATCAATCTGAAAATTTCCAAGTTCGGCGGCCTGACCAAAGCGAAGATCGCTCGCGACGTCTGTGTCAGTCTCGGCATCCCGATGAATATTGAAGACACCTGGGGTAGCGATTTCATCACCGCGGCCATTGCGCATCTCTCGCACTCGACACCCGATGAATTTCGATTTGCTGCAACGGACTTCAATGCCTACGTTGATGTCAAAACAGGTAGTGGCCTGGATGACAAGCAGGCGGGTGCAGCGAAAGCGCCAGCAACGCCCGGCCTGGGAATTACACCGGACTTTGCCGTGCTCGGGAATCCGGTCGCCGAATACCTGGCTTGACGATTCGAAAATAGATAATCAGCGACGCTATTAGCCCTACGACACAAATGCCGGCCGTCGCGGAAAAGAAATATCGATAGCCTTCTGGCCCTGGATACCGATCAATCAGCACGCCGCCGATCAACGGCATAAATATGTCTGGCGTAAATGCGATCGCGGACACGATGCCTGTTGCCGTACCAGTCACCGTGGCCGGCACGCCGCCCTCCTCGAGGAGGGCGAAGTAAATGCCGCGCATCGCGAATACAGTCACCGATGCTATGGTCAATGCAATTAGCATGACGGGCACAAACTCGGACGTGCCGGGTATTACGGCAGCAACGCAATAGCTGCCGATGAGCAATACGAACAGCCAGATCATCGATTTTGCGATGCCGAAGTGGTCGGCAACAAAACCGGCAGCCAGCGCGGCGATCGGCTTCAGCCACATCTTTCCGACGCTGATAATGGCGCCGACCGTTACACTAAGGGCGAATACCTCGGTGGCATATGGAGTGAAGCGGAACAGCCCCCAATATCCGCAATAGGCGGTCAGGATAACGACCGTGATGAGCCAAACGATCGGCATTCTCAAGACGCTGGCGATTTCCGCAAGGCCGACTTTTTTGTTGTCCTGTCGGTCGTGGCCGACGTCATCCTCCATGATGAACCATGACACGACGCCCAGTCCGATAAAGAGCATTGAGAACAGGATGACAACCTGTGACAAAGCGAGGCTCGTGCTGCCCAACGCGGCGAACACGGCCAGGAAACCCATGCTTGGCAACACTTCACCGATGCCGCGGCCAGTCTCGAGGATTCCGAATGCCCGGCCTTGTTCCTCGGCAGGTGCCCAGTTACGCGTTGTTCGAATCAGCGCTCCCCAGAACAGCAACGATATGCAAACGCCCCAAAGTGCGTGAATCGCAAGACTGATTTCGTATCTCGGAAAGGTCGCGAAATAGAGTCCCGCGGCCCCGGTTACGACGAGGGAACTCGTCATCAGCTTTCGAGGCGACAGGCGATCGGCCAACCAGCCGCCGGGAAAATACGAGAGCAGTGAAAACACCCCGAAAATACTCAGGAGCCCGCCGACCTGGGTATTGTTCAGGTCGAGGGCATGTGCGAGCGGTATGTAGTAGACCTCCTGCAAAAAGGGCAGCAGGAAGATGGCGCCGCCAGAGAAACTCATGACGGCCATGACCAGCCAGCGGCGAGCTGTTGTCATTCTTGTTGTCCTCGTTCGCCAGGGCGTCACGAGTATAACAAGAACGACTTGCGGCTATTTAGATACCGCGATCCTTGACCGTGCCGACGAGTTTGGTACCGCTCATGTCGTAGATCGCGCAAACGACCTCACGATCACTCTCGGCCCAGCTCTCCTGAGACGGATACATCGTGACGACATCGAGTGACGATGATTCATAGTCGCGGCCGACGTAAGCCTCAAAACGGTCGACGCAGGAAGCCTCGGAGATATCGGCGATCTCGTATTCCGGATATGACGAAAGCGTCAGATCGAACACGGCAAACGCTTCGTTGTCGTGCGGTTCGGTACACGGAACGCCTGGCAAATTCGAGAACTCATCGACTTCATAGTCCGGATCGTTGAAGCAATCGCCCAGGCGAACCTCGAATGCATCGAGAGAACCCTGGCCGACGATTGCACCGCTGTCGTCGCGATCAACGTCGGTCACCGCACCGTAGATGCCAAATCCCAGCGCAGCAATAATATAGGCAGCAAACTTTTTCATAACTCCTCCCACGTGCCTTTCGCACTTAGTTACGCGCTAAAGTTTGCGGGAAAGTCCCTTTCAATCCAAGGACTTAGGTCACGAAAAAGCTATAAATTCAGGAAGTACTCGCTCATGCGTTTGCGCATTGCTTCGTCAGGAAGCCGGCCCAAGCCCGCGCGCATATTGTCCTCAGCATGATGTGGCTTGGTGGTTTCGGTCACGATGCAAGTCATCGCGGGATTGGACAAAATATACTTGAGTGAGAAATGCGCCCAGGACTCGCAGTCGAACTCGGCCGCCCATTCCGGTAGCGCCTTGCCAGAGACAATATCGAAGAACGCACCATCTTCACGCGCCTTGAACGGTTCGGCGCCAACGACGGCAGTTCCGATGTCCGCGGCCAACGGCAGGATGCGCTCAGCGGGACCCTGCTGCGTGATTGAGTAGCCGATCATCAGGAAGTCCGGCTTTTCCGCTTTCATGAACTTCTCGAGCGAGTCAAAATTAGTTGTTCTTGTACGGCTGACACCGATATGGCGGACACGACCGGCTTCCTTCCAGTCTTTGAGTGTTGCCCAATTTGTCTCGAGGTCTCGGATGTTGTGAACGAGCAGCGCGTCGATCGGTCGCTTGTTCAAGAGGCGCTCGGTCCACTCGAGGTGATCGATGCCTTCCTGCTTGCCACTGGTCGTAATCTTGCCGATCAGGAACAGATCATCCTGAATGCCCATTTCCGATAATAGCGGGCCGAGAATCGGGTCCTTGCCGCGATTGAATGCCGGCGTGTCAATGACTGTGCCGCCGTGGCGCATCAATTCGTGTATGAGCGCCTTTGGAGCGCTCTTTCCTTCCGGCGGAAGCTCTATAAAGACCGTCGGGGCACCGAGACCGATGACAGGTAGTTCTTCAGTCGTGCCCGGAATCAGGCGAGTTGCCATTTTTTCTTCGGCCAGCGAGACGGTTGGCAACGATGTTGCCGCGGCGAGTGCCGCGCTACGCGCGATGAATTCTCTACGGTCCATGCGGAGAGGCTACCACAGCTAGAAGCGATCTGGCGGCGTGGCAGACTTGTGTTCGGGAACGTAAGAAGGCTTCGATTGCGCGTGGCATTCGGCCCATGCTGTGCGCCATTTCAGTTCCCGCTGGTAGTCGAATCTCGCCCAGAGTTTCTCGGGCAGACGACCCTTGACGTAGTCGACGTCGGCAAGCGCGAGGTTGGCCTTGAGAACGGGCGACCAGATCGTGCATTTTATTTCGCCGACCGGCTTGCCGCCTTTACCGGTATAAATGAAGGCTTCGCCGACCGGCTTATTGCCATCGACGACAATTTTGGTGAGCCGCCGTTTTATGGGTTGCGCCTTTTCCGCGATCAGCGCCTTGCGACCCGTGAAATGGCCCTTCTCCAGGTTCACGACCCAGCCCAGGCCAACTTCATAGGGTGAGCGGTCGTAGCCGTTGCGTACCGTCGATTCGGCGGTATTGAAATCAAAACCCGGCATGACGAAGCCGGCTTCGATACGCACCATCTCAAGCGCATCCAGCCCCATCGGCTGAATATCGTATTGGCCCTGCACCGAAAAAATCGCATCCCACAAGCGCAGTGCATCGGCTGGCTTGACCCATACCTCGTAGCCGAGGTCACCGGTGTAACCGGTGCGTGAAACTGTGATCGGAATGTCCCCGCAGTGGAGGTCGACTATTCCAAAGGGCTTGAGCTGTTCCAGCCCGTCGATGCCCGCGGCAGTCAGAACCGAATACGATGTCGGGCCCTGCACGGCCAATGCGGCGACGTCGTGCGTTTCGGTTTCAATTTGAACGTCGTAACCGCTTGCTGACATCAGCAACCAGTCCAGCTGGTGATGCTGTGAGCACAGGCGATAGTCCTGTTCGCCGAACTGAAACAAGGTGCCGTCATCGATGACCTTGCCCTCGTCATTGCACCAGACGACGTAGGTGACTCGCCCCGGCTTGAGCGTTGAGATATCGCGGGTAAGCAATCGGTCGAGGTACGCATAGGCGTCCTTGCCGGTGATCCGATACTTTTCCATCGGCGTGAGATCCATAACCGCACAGCCGCTACGCACAGCAAAGTACTCAGCCGACAACTTGTCGACAACGCGCGCAACCTTATACGTGTTCCAGCCCGTCCAGGTTTCGGTCGTTGACAATGCCGAGATTCGATCATGAAACGGCGTGCGCTGCAGTGCCTGGCGGAAATGCTCGTGGGTAATGTTCATTTCGCCCCTCCGAGTTCGAGGACACGTTTCGCGGCGTTACGGCCTGGAAGGCCAGTGAGCCCGCCGCCCGGGTGACAGCCCGCACCACACAGGAAGAGCTTGTCGATCGGTGTGTCGTACTGTGCCGCGCCATGCAGTGGTCGCATCATGAAAGACTGGTGAATTGACAGTTCGCCATGGTGCCAGTGGCCCTGAACCGCGTGGAATTGCGTCTCGACATCCTGCGGCGTCAGAAATTCATGATCAACGATCAACGACTTGAGATTGGGTGAGTACTGTCCAAGTTGCGAGATTACTTTGTACGCGAATGTCGTTTTCTCATCTTCCCAGCCGCCCTCAAGGTCGTAAGGAACAAATGATACGTTCACGCACATCACGTGGTGGCCGTCGGGTGCCAGCGAACTGTTGTGCAGGCTCGGTATCGCGATATCCAGAACCGGGTGTTCCGAGCACTCACCGTACTTGGAGTGATTGAATGCATGCTCTATGTATTTCATCGACGGTGCGACCAGAAGACGATTGGCCAATTGCGTGTCAGCCAGTCCTTCGAATTCCGGCATGCCGCTCAGCGCCAGGTTCAGTTTCGCGACGACGCCGGCGCCGCGAATCTGACTGACGCGATTCGCGAACATCGCATCGAGCAGCGGCGCGCCGACGAGTTTGCCAAACGTAAACCGTGGATCGGCATTCGAGATCACAATCTTCGCCTTGAGCATTTCCCCGTTTGAAAGTTCGACGGCAAACGCTTTGCCGTTGTCGACGAGAATTTTCTCGACATGCGTATTGAGCTGAATCGTGGCACCAGCATCCTCCGCGGATTGCGTAAGCGCGTGCACCAGCTGCGATCGACCACCCGATTGCAGGGACATGGGCCCACCAAGCTCACCGCGCAGGCGCTGCAGCCAGGTCAGGACCGTACCTGGCGTGCGCGGTCCCATGGCGCTTCCCATGACCGCGTCGGCTGCAATGGCGCCTTTCAGCCGATCATCCTCAAAGGTCTCATTCAGTACGTCGTAGATGTTAATTGCTGCGACGCGCAGTAACTCGTACATCGTCTCGCGACCCAGACCCATGCGAATATTCCAACCAATTTTGGCCAGCGTGGTCTTGTCAGCGAACGGAATGTTTTTTAGCCGCGGTGGCTTGTTCCCGAACAAGGGCTTTAATGCTTCGGCGAAATCCAGATACTGCTTCCTGAACTCGGCATAGGCGGCCTCGTCAGATTCGGGCAAGCCATCCCCTGACACTCTGTTGGCCCCGATCGTTAGGTGATTGCCCCCCGCGTCGAGCGCAATCGTGTCGATAGCCTTGCCCGGTAGGTATCCAAATTTGTCGAGTTTGAGATCGCGGCGTATGGCCGAATCAACAGGATAGCTAAGGTGAGCGAGCCCCGGGAACTGGTAGTCGTCACCCAACGTGCGTGGCGCGGACATGCCGCCGGCGGAACTTGACGACTCAAGGCACAGGACGTTGAGCCCGGCCCGGGCCAGGTACGCGGCACAGACGAGACCATTGTGGCCTGCTCCGATAATGATGACGTCGTTGCGCTCAGTCATCGCTGAACTCTTCCGGCGTCGTGTCCGCTTTCTTCAGGTCGCGGAGTATTTCTCGTGCGGCATTGGCGCCAGGTGCACCCATGACTCCACCACCTGGGTGCGTCGAAGATCCGCACATGTACATGCCCTTAACCGGACCGCGATACTGTGCGTAGCCAGGGAACGGTCGATTGAACATCAACTGGTCGAACGTCAGTTCACCCTGGAAGATATTGCCTTCAGTCAGTCCGACATCGTTCTCCATATCGCGTGGCGTACGAATCTCGGCATGCAGCAGCAGACTTTTGAAGTCGGGACTGTAGTCAGCAATTTGATCGATAACCGTTTGGCCAAACTGATCGCGCTTATCGCCCGTCCAGCCGCCTTCGGGCTCGACCGGACAGTACTGCACAAACACGGTCATCATGTGTTTGCCCGGCGGCGCAAGGCTGGGGTCGTATTGCGATGGAATCAACGTGTCGCAGTAGGGGTCCGCCGACCAGCGGTCGTCCTTCCAATCATCGTAGGCTTTTTCGAGACGTCGTAATGTGTCGGTGAAATGCATATGGCCGAGCGTCAGCTGTGAGTCCTTCGGCAGTGACGGGAATGTGGGCATACCGTCGAGAGCGATGTTTACTTTTCCGGATGAGCCGCGAATCTTGAAGTTCTTCGCACGCCGTACCAGGTCGGGCGGCAGGTCCTTCTCATCCATAACCTTCGTAAATGTGCGCTTGGCATCGAGGTTGGAGACAACGGTCCTGGCAGAAATTTCCTCACCCGAAGCCAGCCGAACGCCTGTCGCCTTGTTACCAGAAACCATTATCTGTGCAACTTCGGCATCCGTTTTGATTTCGCCGCCATGAGACTGGAAGGCTGATGCGAGCGAGCCTGCAATAGCGCCCATGCCACCGCGGGCGAAGCCCCAGGAGCCGATATTGCCATCAACATCGCCCATGGCGTGGTGTAGCAATACGTAGGCTGTACCGGGCGAATAGACGCCGAGACCCGTGCCGATAATACTGCCACCCGAGTAATGCGCGAGTATCGTTTCGTTCTCGAAGTAGTTCTCCAGATATTCGGCGATCGACATCGTGAAGAAGCGGATAAACTCGTAAATCTGCGATTCACTGAGCTCATAGAACTTCTTCATCAGGTACGCGAATTCAAATGCATCGCGCGGCCGGAACGAACCCGGATCCGGCGGCGTCCTGAGAAGAAAACCGCGAATTAGTCTGCACCAGCGCATTACATCGGCATCGAACCGGACTACCGCATCGGCATCGCGGGGGCTGTGACGCATCAGTTCACGGCGGCGAATATTCGGGTTGTTGTAGCTGCCAAAGTAGTCACCGTCCTGCTTGAACGTCATGCTGCTGATCAGCGGAATGACTTTCAGACCATGTCTGCCGAGGTCCAGCGCGTTGTATATTTCCGGGCGAAACAGGCTGGAGACGTAGGAGCAGTTTGAGTACTTCCAGCCTTTGTGCAGCTCGCGGCTGACCGTGGCGCCACCGATATAGTCGTTCTTTTCAACCACGAGTACCCGTAGTCCGGCTTTGGCCAGGAACGCGGCGTTGGTGAGGCCGTTATGGCCTGCCCCAATGACGATGGCGTCGTAATTCCCCATCGGGTGATTCTAACCTGACGGACCGCCTGGAGCGCCAGTGCGTATAGGCTCGGTAGTGCGCTGACGGCGCTGCTAACGACAATCCTGATACCTGTAACGGAGGTTACAATACAGGGCTGGAACAGTAAGGGAGCATGGCATGGGCAAGCAACGAGACCGAGAGCTGGGAATGGACCGGCATATCTCGCGTCGCGATGTCTTGCATGGCTTTGGTGCGCTCACCGCCGCATCGTTTGTCCCGGGCGCGGCATTTGCTGACGAGGCAATGGCTGCGGAAAAGACCGGCCATTTGTATTACCCACCAGCGCTGACCGGCATGCGCGGCAACCACGACGGGTCGTACGACATCGCCCACAAACTGGCCCGCGAAGGCAATCGCGACTGGGGTTCGGTCGAAGAACCGGATTCAGGTATTTATGACCTCGTCGTTGTAGGGGTTGGCCTGAGTGGTCTGGCGGCCGCTCATTTTTATCTAAAGGAAAATCCGCGCGCACGTATTCTCTTGCTTGACAATCACGACGCCTTCGGCGGCCATGCCAGGCGCAACGAGTTCGATGTTGGCGGTCGAACGCACATTGCCTACGGCGGCAGCCAGTCACTCGAATCGCCGTCGTCCTATCCGAGTGTCACAAAAGAACTCCTTCATGATCTGGGTATCGACAAGAATCGCCTGGGTAATGCCTACGACCAGGACTTTTACAAGCGCAATGGTCTCGCAGCCGGGATTCATTTCAATGCTAAAGACTGGGGATCCGATCATCTCGTGCGCTTTGGTCTTGGCCCTCTCAGCTACATTCCGTTGGCGCCGTCAGATCTGACCGCGGCGGAAGCGGTGG
>WTCH01000364.1 GCA_013138675.1 Woeseiaceae bacterium
CGACCCCTGTAGGAGCGGCTTCAGCCGCGACCGTCACACGGACCCGTCACCGGGTACGCTCATCGCACAGGTCCGACACCGGGTGCGCACCCTCGCTTAACCTCGCTCGCTATCCATGGCTCGCTCAGATCGTACTCCGCTTGCTTTGGCTTCCTGCGACGCGGCGCTACACACGACGCTCGCGCGCGCACCCGCTGCCCGGACCTCTACGATCTCCGTGAAGGCCGAGGGCGGGATGTTTGTTGCCGGTAGTAAAGCGGACCGCAGGGAGCCATACCGGCAACAAACATGCCGGTCTCGAGCCTGTGCAATGAACCTGGTGGCCCGCTGGCCAGGTCCCCCTTGAGGGGAGGCGGGCTCCTACTTGGGTCGGCAGGCGTACAGGTACAGCATCTCCATCGCGAGTGACGCACCTGCCAGTGCCGTTATTTCGCCGACATCGTAGGCCGGCGCGACCTCGACAATGTCCATGCCGACGAGGTTGATTCCAGCGAGACCGCGCACGATCTCCAGCGCCTGGTAGCTTGTCAGGCCGCCACAAACCGGCGTACCGGTCCCTGGTGCATAACTTGGATCCAGGCAATCGATGTCGAATGTCAGGTAGGCAGGATTGTTACCAACGACCGCCTTAGTCTTGTCAATGACGGCGGTTATGCCGTTCTCGTGCACCCACGGTGCATCGAGGACGTTGAATCCCATCGTGTCGTGATTTGTTGTGCGTAAGCCAACTTGTACCGACCTGGCCGGGTCAACAACGCCTTGTTTGGCGGCGTGGTAAAACATCGTGCCGTGGTCAATACGATCGTCTTCGTCTGCCCAGGTATCGCTATGTGCATCGAAGTGAATCAGTGACAGTGGCGCACCGTGTTCTTTCGCATGCGCTTTCAGGAGCGGGTAGGCGATGAAATGGTCACCACCAAGTGACAGCAGGCCGGGTCCCTGGCTGATGATCTCCGTCGCGTGCGCCTCGATCGCATCGGGCACCAGTTGCGGACGGCCGAAATCGAAAAAGCAGTCGCCATAGTCAACGACGGCGAGTTTCTCGAACGGATCGAACGCCATGCCATATGGCCGTTCCCACGCCATGATCGTCGAAGCTGCACGAATCGCACGCGGTCCGAAGCGAGTACCGGGTCGGTTGGTCGTCGCCGTGTCCAGTGGCACGCCGCTTACGACGACATCAACGCCCTCGAGGTCGCGCGTGTACTTGCGGCGCATGAAAGACGTAACACCCGCGTACGTTGGTTCAGGTGTCGTGCCGTAGAGATTTTCACGCAGTATCGCGTGGTCGCCGCCTTCCTTATCCGTCACAAATTTCCCCCGCAGGTCTAGGCAATCGCCTGCTGTGTCAGGTCGAGGCACTTCCATGCCTTTTCGATCAGTTCGTCGGCCTCTTCGTACGACAGTATGAAAGGTGGTGCGGCAACCATCGTGTCACCGACTGCTCGCATAACCAAACCGTTATTGATGAGGAAGTCGCGGCAGATCGTGCCGACGCCCTGCTTCTCTTCGAAGCGTTCCATCGGCTCCTTCGTCTTGACGAGTTCGAGCGCACCCAGCAAGCCAACCATTCTCGCCTCGCCCACGAGCGGATGCTCTGCGAGTTTGTCCCAGCCCTTTTTCAAGTACGGTCCGATGTCGTTCTTTACCCTTTCGACAAGATTCTCTCGCTGCAGGATACGAATGTTCTCTATCGCGACCGCGCAAGAGGCCGGGTGACCTGAGTAGGTGTAACCGTGATAGAACTCACCACCTTTGTCGATCAGCACGTCGGCAACTCGGTCACTGATCATGACGCCGCCGAGAGGCAGGTAGCCGGACGTCACACCTTTTGCGAACGGCATGAAATCGGGACGCGTGCCGTAGTAATCCGCCCCGAACCACTCGCCCATACGACCGAATCCACAAATGACTTCGTCAGATATCAGGAGAATGCCGTACTCGTCGCAGATGCGTTGCACCTCCGGCCAATACGAATCGGGAGGGATGATAACGCCGCCGGCGCCCTGCACAGGTTCGCCAATAAACGCAGCAATCTTGCCTGGCCCCACCTCATTGATCTTGTCTTCGATCGACCTGGCCGTTGCAATTCCGAATTCGTCCGGTGACAGGCTCCGGTCGCTGCCAAACCAGTACGGCTGTTCGACGTGCTCGATGCCTGGTATGAGCCCGCCCTGTTTGTGCATTGGTGTCATGCCGCCCAGGCTGGCCGCCGCTACAGTCGAACCGTGATACGCGTTCTTTCGACTGATGATTGTTTGCCGCTCGGGCTGGTCCATCAGGTCCCAATAGCGGCGCACCGCACGTACGATCGTATCGTTCGATTCCGAACCCGAGCCCGCAAAAAACACACGATTGAATTGCGGCTGGCTGATCTCCTGCAGCATGGCTGCGAGTTCAATTGACGGAGGATGCGCACACTGGAAGAAGTTGTTGTAGTACGGCAACTTCCGCATCTGCGCGGCAGCCGCATCGACAATTTCGTCGCGACCGTAACCGGCATTGACGCACCACAGCCCCGACATGCCGTCGAGTATCTTGTTGCCATCCGAGTCAAAGATATACACACCATCGGCGCTCGTGATAATGCGCGATTTTTTCTCGTGCAGTTCTTTATGATCGGTGAACGGGTGCAGGTGGTGCTCTCTGTCGAGCTCCTGCAGATCCGGTCCCGTCGGTTTTTCGATTGCTGCCATCAAACGCCTCCTCAGACGTTGAACATCAGGATCTCACGCTCCCACGGCGTGATGATCTCCTGGAATTCCTTGAACTCGTCATCCTTGAGAGCACAGTACAAATCAACAAAGCCTTCGCCCAGCATGCTGCGCATGGCATTGCTTGCTTTTAGCGCCTCAGTCGCAACGTTGATATGCCGGTGCAAGGAAAAGGCCTCGCCATAAGCGCTGCCCTCAACAGGGTCATCCGGCTTCAGACCTTCCATCATTCCGAGGTATCCGCACGCCAGTGTCGCAGCGATCGCGAGGTATGGATTGACGTCCGAGCCAGCAAGCCTGTTTTCGACGCGGCGATTCTCCGGTCCCGAATCCGGGACACGCAGGCCCACCGTACGATTATCCATGGCCCAGGACAGATTCACAGGCGACGCGCACGGATTGAGAAAGCGGCGATAGGAATTGACATATGGCGCGAACATCACCATCGCCTGCGGCATGTAAGTCTGCAGGCCACCCAGGAACCCATAGAACAGATCGCTCAGCTCGCCTTTGCCGGTTGAGAATATGTTATCGCCGTTCTTGTCTACAACACTCTGATGGATGTGCAACGCGCTGCCGGCTTCTTCGGTCATCGCCTTTGCCAGGAAGGTCGCGTGCATTTCATGTTCTATGGCCGCCTCGCGCACGGTGCGCTTGAACAGAAATACCTGGTCGGCCAAGTCGATCGGGTTGCCATGCCGGAAATTAATCTCGAACTGCGCCGGACCCATTTCCTGCGACAAGGTATCGATGCAAATACGCTGGTCTTCGCAGTATTTGTACATGTCATTAATGAACGGCTCGAAGTCGTTCATCGTGTCGATACTGTAGGGCTGGCGCGCGCCTTCTGTCCGGCCAAGACGCCCCTGCGGTGGCTCGGCCTCAGCGTTCGGGTCGGAATGTGGATTCAGCAGGTAAAACTCCACCTCGGGAGCAACAACGGGCACCCAGCCCTGCGACTCGTATTTTCCCAGTACGTGCCGCAACACGCTGCGCGGCGACGTATCGACGGGTGAGCCATCGCTGCGATAGCAGTCAAGAAAGACCGATGCTGTCGGCTCGGCCACCCAGGGCACAGGCCGCAATGTCGTCGGGTCCGGCACCAGCAACATGTCGCGGTCCTCGACATTTTTCTCATTGTCGACGTAATCGCCCGATATCGTCTGCGCAAAAATCGCCTCGGGCATTTTCAGTTGCCCCTCACCGAATTTGTCCGCCGGCAAAACCTTGCCACGCGCCGATCCGGCCATATCGGGCACAAACGCTTCGACGTCCTCGATTTTTCTTTCCTGTAGCCAGGATTGATAAACGTCGTCTTGACTCACACTACACCTGTCGCTGGCCGGCGTACTCTCTGCACGCATTGCCAAACGCCTTGAATATTGCCATTGAAAAATCGTTCTTAGTTGTTTGCCATTCCGGGTGCCATTGCACACCCATTGCGAACCCGGGCACTTCATCAACCGTGAATGCCTCAA
>WTCH01000354.1 GCA_013138675.1 Woeseiaceae bacterium
TTATGTACTCAAGGGCGGGGTCAATTTGCGCTTCTTCTTCAATAGCCCACGCTATTCCGAGGACATGGATATCGATGTACTCGCGGGGAGTGTCGCGACGCTGAAAAAGAACGGCTACAAGATACTCAACGATGCCGCGTTCAGGCGCAGCCTGCGCCTGTTCGATATCGACGATATCGAGATCAATGATCCGGGAAAGGCGAAACATACAGGTACGACGCAGCGATTTCGTTTCGCGTTGATTACGCCCGCTGGGCAGCGCTTGCCCACCAAGGTTGAGTTTTCTCGACGGCAACGAGATGGCAACGATCACTTCGTTACAGATTTCATTGATGCTGAGGTCGCTCGCGAATATCGGAAGCTGGCATTTCGCTGCCAGCACTATGCCGGTCACGCTGCTGTTGTTCAAAAAGTGAAAGCACTCGCTGGTCGCGCGGTGACCCAGGCACGAGACGTGTTTGATCTCGCCATCTTGTTCAGGGGAGGGCACGCGCCGTCGGAGCCATTCAAGGAGCTCATGTCGGAACGAAAAATTTCGCAAGCCATCGAATGTCTGCTGGGACTGTCCTGGGATGACTACGATGGGCAGGTGGTGGAATTTCTCGACGCGAACAGTCGTGATGAATATGGCGACAAGCAGTCGTGGGAGTCGCTGCAAACATTCGTTCTGGAAACGCTGGAAGCTAATGCTTGATATTTCAAACAGCGCTGATTCAGTCATCTTTACGACACGTGAATATGCGAACTACAATGGCATCAGCATGCCTGCGGCCTCAAGACGGCTGTCACGAATGTTTGGCAAAGAACTCCTGACCCGGGTCACCAAAGGAATTTGGGCGAACGCCAGTCACCCGTATTTCCACCCTCTCGCATGCGTGCCTTATTTGCTGGGCAAGGAGCAAGGCTATGTTTCGTTCCTGACCGCGCTTCACCTACATGGTTTGATTTCGCAAATCCCCAAAACCACTCAGATTGCAACGACCGGTCGAGGACGGACGCTTGAATCTCCGGTTGGCCGGTACGAGTTTTTTCAGATCAAACCGGAACTCATGAAGCAGGGTGCAAAATGGAGTGAAACTCACTTGCCGTATCTTGTAGCCACTGCCGAAAAAGCGCTGATCGATACACTGTACCTCTCAACTCGAAAGAACCGACGCTTCGCGCGCCTGCCCGAAGTGGAATTCACGGGAACGACATTTCGCAAACGGGAGTTCGAACGATTGTTGAAGGAGTTGCCGATTCCAGTTCGCGTTCTGGCCGCTATGCGGTCACGTTGGGAGATGCTCCAGTGACCACTGGCTGCAGCAGGATGACTGCGTGCAGTTAAGTATTGCGCGGTATTTCTAGTTCAGCGAATTAGTCATGCGCTCGCAATAATGAGCCCGCTGTTTAAGTCTGAAACTTTTCCTGGATACACAACACTAAACTGACAGGTGGGCATTCAACGAAGAGGAAAAGACGTGAGGTACTCGATTGTAAGCCGGCGTTGGTTGGGTCCGGTTTTGGTCCTGATTTTTCTGTGGCCGCCGCAGGCAGCGCAAGCGTGTAGTTGTATGGCCCTTCCAGACGATTTCGAGATGGCTGTGGCAACGGCCTACGCGCGGGCCGACTTTGTCTTTCTTGGCGATGTAACGGCGATGCGCAGAACGTTCCTTGGCTCACTGCAACAGCGCGAGGTCACATTCTCGGTGCGAGATCGCTGGAAAGGATCGATTCCGGACACAACGTTGGTACGAACGAATATTGGCGAAATCGCTTGTGGTTACGACTTCAAGAAACGCAATAGCTACCTGGTGTTCGCCTATTGGAATCAGCAGCGGAATCAACTGACGACATCTTTTTGCGATATGAATCGTATCGAAGCCAAAGCGAACGATGCGATTGGCGTGCTTGACCGCCTGACAAAACGTGCGAAAGCGGCAGCGGGCCAGGAAACAAGCTGACACATGCACGACCGTCAAAATCGGTAACTGTCAGACCGGGTCGCGACTAATACAAATCAGCAACAACCGAATAGCTCGTGCTCCTTCCGCCGCCGCGGTCTTTTTTGAGAGCGCCGCGCTCAATAAGATCCTTGATATCGCGGGTCGCCGTGTCCTGTGAGCATTTCGCAATCCTGGCCCATTTTGAGCTGGTCAGTTTCCCCTCGAAGCCGTCCAGCTGTTTTTTCTCCTGCTCGAACTCTTTATCGGTAATGATCCCGCGTTCTCGCAGCGCTTCAAGCTGCTGCAGCTCTGCGTCGATGTGCCTGAATGGCCTGCCGGTTGCATCACAGATTGGTAGACTCGCGAAATGAAAAGAATCGTATACGTCCTCGTGATCGTCGTTGCGTATGCCGCCTACGAACGATTTCTGATCCCCGATCTGCCCACGAGCAGTGCTCAGCCCATCAGCGCGCAACCCAGTCAGACCGGTGAGCGGTGGCACTCCGGGCAGCAGGTGCAGGGCAGCGGCACGGTTATTCGAATTCTTGCTGACGACGATGATGGCGATCGTCATCAACGCTTCGTCCTGGAGACGAGTTCAGGACAAACACTATTGATTGCTCACAATATCGATCTCGCGCCACGTATTGCGTCGCTCAGTACTGGCGATACCGTGGCCTTCTATGGCGAGTACGAAATCAACTCACAAGGCGGTGTGATTCACTGGACGCATCATGACCCTGAGGGCCGCCATGTTGCCGGCTGGTTGGAACACCGCGGGCAGCGCTACCAATAACATCGAGACGGAACGACGTTTTGGCGATGACTGGTTCGCACAAGGACGACTACGTGCTGTTGAATATTGCGCGGTATTTCTGATCTCGGTGTGGCAGCCTTGGCATAACCAAACGCTGATGAGCCAAACCTGTTACCACCATGCCCATTAATTACCGAGCGGAATTCGATATTCCGCGAGACATCTGTTACCTGAACGCTGCCTACATGGGGCCGCAGCCGCGTCGTGTCGTGGAAGCGGCAATTCGTGGGGCAACGCGACGCTCACAGCCATGGCAAATTACGCCAGCCGACTTCTTCAGCGAGGTGGAGGATTTGCGGGCTGCATTCGCGCAACAGGTCGGGTGTTCTGCCGACAACATCGCGATCGTGCCGTCGGCCAGTTACGGCGTGGCCTGCGCCGCGGCGAATTTGCCGATAAAGCAGGGCGACGTCATATTGGCGCTAAATGACCAGTTTCCCTCGAACTACTACTCATGGCGTCGCCAGGCGTTGGCATCGGACGCCGAGTTTCATGTTGTCAGAAAGGAGGGTTCTCAATCCTGGGCCGACGCGCTGCTCGAAGCCATCAAACTTCGTGGAGACGACATCGCGCTCGCGACACTCGAGGGGCACCATTGGACCTCGGGTGACGTTGTTGACCTTGAGACCGTCATTCCGGCATTGCGCGACGTTGGCGCCCGGGTCGTTCTCGACCTGACGCAAACGATTGGTGCGTGTCCGCTCGACATCAGCCGACTTGCGCCAGACTTCATGGTCACGGCCGGGTACAAGTGGCAATTCTGTCCGTACGGCGTCGCCTTCCTCTATGTCGACGAAAATTATTTTGACGGCGTTCCGATCGAAGAGGCCTGGATGGGCCGGGATGGGGCCGAAGATTTTTCGCGGCTCGTGGATTTCACCGACCAGTATCAACCGGGCGCCCGCCGCTTCGATGCGGGCGAGAAGTCGAGCTTCTCGAATATCGCCGGTGCGCTGGCCGCACTGCAAATGCTGGACGAATGGGGTATTGGAACGATTTCCGAAACGCTCGCCGCAACCAATGCTCGCATCGCCGAGATTTTGGCGGGCCACGGGTTCGAGATCACGGCGGCCGACGCCCGTGCACCGCATTTCCAGGGAGCTCGTCTGCCGGCCACCGACCCGAGAAAGCTGGCGGCGCACCTTGTCGACAATGGCGTCTTCGCGAGTGTACGCGGCGACAACTTGCGGGTCGCGCCACATCTCTATACGGACGATGAGGACCTTGCGCGTTTGGACGACGCGTTGCGAGGCAGCCCTAGTTAGAGCCGAGCAGTAGTCTCTTCTCCTGCTCGAACTCTTCATCGGTAATAATGCCGCGTCCTCTCAGCGCTTCAAGTTGCTGCAACTCTGCGTCGACGTTGGCGGAGAACACCGAATCATCTTCAACACGTGCCACCGTGGCATCGGGTTCCACCTGGTATCCGGCCAGCAGCTGGTCGACGATATCGTCCAGTTTGCTTTCCGTGCCTTTGAATTTCGTTAGCGAGAGTCCGCCCTTGCCTTTGAGGCGGTAGTTCGCGCTGGCGACGGACCGGCCGTTGCGTGTCAGGCTGACTGACGCCGTGCTCATGTAGGTAGCGATGTCCCAGCTGCGTCGCGCGGTATAGGAGAGTATGTACTCGCAGTGTCTCGGGCGCTGCGTGCCGATAACTTCGGTCGTAATGCCGTGGCGCTGAAAATCATCCTGTAGATACTCGACGAAGCCGTCGATGGTGACTTGTGGATTATCCTGGATGCACACATGGCGCACCTGTAGATCAGGATCAACCGGCTGCACAGAGATCGAGGTGCAGGCCGATACAGTGAACAACGCAATCAAACAGACTAGATGGCGCATGGTCTTCTCCAGGGTTCCGTTTAGCTGACGGGTATCCGAGGATTGTAGTCAGGATGGTCGATTCAGCCTGCCGCCTGCATCACAGATTGCGAAACTGATATTACCGAGCGATTCGCAGTCAGCCTCCCGCGACAGCACGTAATATCTCTGTCACCATACCGGTCCCTATACGTGTGAGGATGATTCACACAACCACCAATGACTGGCCGTAACAACAGATGATTACCCGCCTTATCAATGAGCTGCAACACCGGCGCGTATTTCGCAGCGTCGCCGCATATGCCGTTGTGGCATGGATTGCGGTGGAGGCCGCCGATGTGATTTTCCCGGCGCTGGGTGTTCCGGAAGCAGCGCTTACGTGGCTGATCGTGATTGCTCTCGTGGGATTTCCGATAGTCGCAGTTCTGGCATGGCTTTACGACGTAACGTCGGAAGGCGTCGTGCCGGGTACACCAGCCCCGGAGTCAACAAATGGCCTTAGCCGACTGTCACAAATCTCCAGTTGGTTGCTTGTCCTGGTGCTCGCCGCGGCGGTCGCATACCTTTCAGTTCGTCTGTATTCACAGGCGGGCGACGAAAGCACTCTTTTGCGAGGCAAATCGGTCGCGGTACTGCCGTTCAAAAACATCGCCGCAGATGAATCGACAAATAATGTCTACTTCAGCGATGGCGTAGCTGAGGAAATTCTCAGCGGTCTGTCGGACGTCGAGGGATTGCGCGTGGCAGCAAGAACGTCTTCGTTTGCGTATCGAGACAACGTAAATATTCGTGAAGTTGGCGAAACGCTGAATGTATCGACCGTACTGGAGGGCAGTGTTCGCATGGATCAGGATGCCGAACATGTACGCATTACGGCTCAGCTAATCGAAACCGAAAGCGGATTTCAGCTCTGGTCGGACACGTTTGACTATGAGCTGGAGAATGTCTTCGCGGTGCAGGATGAAATTGCCGCGGCAATTGTGCGCGAACTGGAATTGGAGTTTTCCGGACGCGAAATCGATCTTGTGCAGCCGGGGACTGCCAACGTCGAGGCGTACAAGGCTTATCTGCACGGTCGTCATTTATTGCAGCAACAGACGGTGACAGCAATCGATCAGGCAATCGGGCACTTCGATCGTGCAATAGACCTGGATCCGGACTATGCACAGGCGTACACAGGGCTTGCTGACGCATGGATTGGTAAAAGGCGAATTGGCAATTTGTCGTTGTTCGAGGCGACTCAGCAGGCACACGATGCAATCAGTAGCGCTCTGCGGTTGAACAGTGAGCTCGCAGAGGCACAGACGTCATTAGGTCTGTGCGTGCTCGGAGCAGGAGAGCAACGTATCGCCGCGTCGCAGTTTTCCAAAGCGATCGAGCTCGACCCAAGCAACGTTGACGCCTATCTGCAGCGTGCAAACCTGTTACGCGATCAGGGATTCCTGGCAGATGCGACGCGAGCGTATACGCAGGCCCTTGCACTTGACCCGCTCAATCCAAGAATCATTACCGAGCAAGCGATACTGACGGGGCTGCAGGGACGCTTCGATCGTGCCTTCGAACAACTCGAGTCATTGCTCGCGAAATATCCTGAGAACCTGGCAGTCACGCTGGCCATGTCCAGGGTTGCAGCCCTGGCTGGTGAGGCCGAACGATCTCTGCGGTTTGCCCGGCAAGCACAGTCCCTGGCACCCGACAATCCCATTGCGCTGACCCGGGTGGTCGACGCCTACATTCAGCTTGGGCATCTGGATGATGCTGAAACCACCCTGAACCAGGCACGCAGCTTCGCTCCGGAGAACGAGTCTGTCATACAAGCGACGATGCGATTTTTGTTAGTGGCCGGCCGCCGTACAGAGTTGGAGACGATGACAACCCAGCGTGCGCAACAGGTTATCGACAACCCGGGGCTGACCGAATCCAAAATACGTCTGGACCGATTGGTCTGGGCTGCCATCGGGCGCTTTTCCGACGGCGATTCAGCGGGTGCGTCCGGGCTGCTCGAAAGGGCGATGCCGGGTTCTATCTCTCTCGATCCACATCCGCAATCCGTTTACTACCTTGCGTTGCTGACAAAGTCACGTGTACTCGAAGAAAAAGATCAAGCGACAATTAGCGCCGCGCTGGAAAACGGTCGGGCTGCCGCAAAGAGAGTACAAGCACAGGGTTGGGGTACCGGCGACGTGGATTACGCAATGGCCGCGTTAGCTGCAGCGGGTGGTGACGTGCCAGAAGCCCTGGGTCACTTGCAAGACGCGGTGAGCAATGGTTGGCGTAGTTTCTTATTCGCAAATAGCGATCCAGCGATGGCGTCACTGCTTGAAGTCGAAGCGTATCAAGCGCTAATTCGGCAAATGGAAAAAATGTAGTCTACTGCTTATTTACAAACTAAATGCGCCGTTCATGCATCTAATTGTCAATGCGGCGGAAAAACAGCAGGTTGCCCTCAATTGGCGCCGCAAAATAATCGTGTACATGCCTGATCCTTAAACGGGAACAAAGCCAATGAAAAACAACAAACTGTTGCGGAGTATTCTCTGCACAGCGTTCCTTTCAGCCGTTCTAGCAGCTTGTTCGGGCCCTGACGACGCACCAGAGCCGGCCGCAACACAGCCGCAGCAAGCGGGCGACGAAATGGACGCTCCAGTGGGGAGACTCGGCGATAACGTCGTGCCCACGAAGTACGCTATCGAACTGACCATCGATCCTTCCCAGGATACGTTTTCCGGTCGCGTTTCGATTGACGTTCAAATCAGTGAGCCGACAAGCACTATCTGGATGCATGGCAAAGACCTGGATATTTCCGAGGTAACCCTGACGGACAGCGCGTCCAACCGGATCGGAGCGTCGTTCGAAGAGCGGCTCGACTCCGGAGTGGCGCTTCTGACGCTCGAACAACCGGCCGCCGCCGGCGCAGCGAGCATTCACTTTGTCTATACAGCACCCTTTAATACCTCTGAAAATGCCTTGTTCAAGGTGGAACGAGACGGCAGACATTACGCGGTGACGCAGTTCGAACCGATCGCTGCACGCAAGGTGTTTCCAGGTTTCGATGAACCAGGATTCAAGGTGCCATTCGACCTGGCGTTCGTTACTCGTGCTGATGATGTGGCGATCACCACGACACCGGAGGCCTCTGCTGAAGCGCTCGAAAATGGCACCGTAAGGCACGTGTTCGAAACAACGCGACCACTACCGACCTATCTCATCGCGATTGCTGTTGGCCCTTATGATGTTGTGGATTACGGAATGATGCCAACGAACTCAGTGCGGAATCGTGAGGTGGGCTTGCGAGGTATTGCGGCACATGGCCAGGGTGAGAAGCTGAACTATGCGTTGAAGAATACAGACGGCATCCTGTCGGTACTCGAAGAATATTTCGGCACACCCTATCCCTACAAGAAACTGGACATCATTGCGATGCCAGAGAGTTTCGGCGGAGCAATGGAAAACGTTGGCGCGATTACCTACGACGAGTACCTCATCCTGATGGATGAAAACTCACCGCTAAGTCAACGTCGCAGTTACACGACCGTTCATGCGCATGAAATGGGGCACATGTGGTTCGGCAATCTCGTTACCCCTGAGTGGTGGAACGACATATGGCTGAATGAAGCGTTTGCGACCTGGATAGCGAACAAAGCGGCCGACGGATACTGGCCAGAGGGCGAGTTCGATCGCCGGACACTGCAAGGAGCTCTTGGCGCGATGTCTGACGACTCCCTGGCAGCGGCAAGGCAGATTCGCGAGCCCATCGATAACAACGACAAGATCAGTGGCGCGTTCGACGGCATCACGTATCAGAAAGGCGGTGGCGTGCTTGCCATGCTGGAGCGTTATGTCGGCGAGGAGAAATTTCAGGCTGGCGTTCGCCTGCACATGGATCGCCACCAGGACGGCACAGCTACGGCAGAGGATTTTATTTCCTCCGTGGCCGAGGGCTCGGATCGCACCGAAATAGAGGGAGTCTTCAAGTCCTTCATCGAGCACGCTGGCGTACCATTAATGTCGGTTAGCCTGAACTGCGCAGACGCAGAAAATCCCACGCTTGAAGTTCGCCAGTCACGTTACGCACCTCTCGGATCAAGCATCGACCCCGACGCCAACGAGTGGCAGGTGCCACTATGTTTCGCGTATGACGACGGTGGCGAGCGCAAGAGCAGTTGCACCTTGATAACCGAACGGGAGCAGACTGTCGAGCTGGACGCAGAAAGCTGTCCCGGTAGCATCATGCCTAACGCAGACGGGACCGGGTACTACCGTTTCGCACTGGACGACGCCGGGTGGCAGGCCCTTATAGAAAATGCGGCGGACCTCCCAGCGGCGGAGGCACTGGTTCTTGCCGACAGCCTCGATGCCGCTTTCCGTGCAGATCGCGTGTCCGCCGAGACGTACCTGTCCGGGCTGGCAGCGTTGGTAAATCACGATGCATGGGATGTGTCTGATGCGGCCATGACAGCTTTCGAAAACATGACCACGATCTTTGACAACGACAAGCTGCCCGTCGTTGAAAAGGCATTGCAGAAAATTGTGAAGCCTCGGTTCGAGACACTGGCAGGCACGACCGGGTCCGGTAATGAATTGCTGCAACAGAGTATGCAGCGATTCCTGATCGTTATGGCCAAGGACCAGGCGATGCGCGAGCCGCTGGCCCGACAGGCAGCGCTGCGATTGGGGCTCGACGGTGACCCTGATCCGACAGCTGCTTCGGTCAACGAACTCGAAACGATCTTCAGCATCGGTGTACAGGATATCGGCCAGCCATTTTTTGATC
>WTCH01000109.1 GCA_013138675.1 Woeseiaceae bacterium
TTGGCAACAGCAACATCAGGTGCGGTCCTTCCTGTACCCAAACTCCGCCATCATTCGGATCCGTTGCAGCTGGATTGTCATTATTAACCATGGCATCGCCCTGCAACATGTACGAATAGCCCACCACATCCGTTGTGAAAGGCGTTCCTTCGCCGGCTGCCTTCATCCACGCCATCCACGTCGCGTCGTTACACATGGGGTGATCATCGCCAGGAATCAGGCCAACACCCGGTATGCAGGTCCAGCCATTGGAACCTTCGCGCAGAATCGTTCCGTCGACGTCCATTATCGTCGCGTCAGCAGAAATACTGCTTGGTCCCGCTGACACGGCACGCGCAATTTTCGCATCATTCGACTCTTCTTCCTCAGCAGCAACAGTTCCTGAGAAGATAAACAGGCAGGTGGTTAGCGCCAGGGTAGAAGAACCCAGGAAGCGTGCTTTGGTTAGTGCTGTCATTTGTGAACCCCTTATATTCGTTATTATTAAAGTCATGACGTTTTCTACCGAGCCAAATTATCATTCAAAGGCGGTAGACTACAAATTCTGCTAAAGCAGCTAGCGAGCCGTTCTTGCCGTACGATGACGCTGCTGTCATTAACTGAACGATGCGGAGTATTAGAGTGAACAAACTGATTATCGCGATTGGACTATTGCTGCTTTCCATACCGCTGTACGCCGGTGTTGCACTGGATATGGTCAGGACTGACACGTCGGGCGAAGAAATAGAGCGCAACGAGATTTTCGCCCAGTCCGGCATGCTGCGCATCGATAGCGGCGGCGGTCCTTTTAGTTCGGATGTGTCGATGATCTTCCTGGGCGACAAGTTCCTCGTGGTCGATCACGACGAGAAAAGTTACATCATCATGGACGAGGCAATGCTGGATGCGGTGTCGTCCAAAATCAGCGAAGCCATGAAGCAGATGGAAGCCCAGCTCGCGAGCATGCCTCCCGAGCAGCGCGCGATGGCTGAACAAATGATGCAAAGTCAAATGCCAGGAATGATGGGCGACGAGGAGTCGACGCCAATGCGCGTGGAAGCGATCGGCCCGGGTGAATGGCGAGGCAGGGATTGCACTCGGTACGCTGTATTTATCGGACCGGAGAAGTACCAGGACGTTTGTGCGGCGCCGCTCGACAAGGTAGATGGTTCTGCAGACATGATGGAGGCATTTCACGGCATGGCCAAATTCGTGAAGAAGCTCACTGAGTCGCTGCCAGGGCCTCTCGCGGCTAGCATTAGCGACAATCCGGGCGCTGTCATGGAGGAAATTGACGGTTTCCCCGTTCATTCAGTCGAATACCAGTATGGGCAGGCAACCGGCGAGGTTTCGTTGCAGTCGATTGTGGAGCAGGAACTGGAGGCATCCGTCTTTGCCGCGCCCGACGGATACAGGCTGGAGGACCCGTTCGCCGGCCGCTAGCGCACGCTATCGGCGTTGCTTGTTGCGTCGCGATTACCGTATAATCGCGCGCGCACACTGGGGTGGGCGGTCGACATCCCGGGCGAGAGTCTTCGTAACAAGAGGCCCCGATAAGGGGTTTTTTATTGCGAAAAATAATGGGCCATGAGCCCATTTTTTGTTTTAGAACAATGGGTTAGGTGTTTCGATGACAGGTGATGAGCTAGCCAGTTTGCTGGGGCCGACTATCGAACGACTGGGATACGAGTTGTCTGACCTGGAAGCGAAGTTAGGCGGCAAAGGCGGTTTGGTAAGGATTTTTATTGATCATCCGGATGGCATCAATCTGGTTGACTGTGAAAAGGTCAGTCTGGCCGTCAGCGCGATGCTCGATGTCGAGGATCCGTTGCCAGGGCAGTACAACCTGGAAGTTTCGTCGCCGGGTTTGGACAGGAAGTTGACGAAAGTAGAGCATTTTCAACGGTTTGCAGGTGAAATCGTGAAAGTGCAGATGCGCTTCCCAATTGAGGGGCGCAAGCGATTTCGAGGCACCTTGGTGTCTTCGGATGACGAGAACATAGTGGTCGAAGTGGACGGTGAGTCGCACTCGTTGCCGATGGCAACGATCGATACTGCCCGCCTGGTTCCGGCAGGGACCTGACGATCCAGGCATTTTTTGGAGTTTTTGGTAATGAGCAAAGAGATTCTGATGGTTGTCGACGCCGTTTCGAACGAAAAGGGCGTAGAGAAGGACATTATCTTCGAGGCCATTGAAGCCGCGCTGGCCTCTGCTACCTGTAGAAAGCACGGCGAGGATATCGAGGTTCGCGTCGCTATCGACCGCGAGACGGGCGACTACGACACGTTCCGTCGCTGGCTCGTGTTCGAGGATGAGTCGACGGAACTCGAGGTGCCCGATCGTGAACTGCGCATGATTGATGCTGTTGACGTTGATGAGAATGCTGAACCGGGCGGTTTCGTTGAAGTGCCGATGGATTCGGTAGAGTTTGGTCGAATCGCCGCACAGACCGCCAAGCAGGTCATCGTGCAGAAGGTTCGCGAAGCTGAGCGCGAGCAGGTCGTCGAGGAATACCAGGAACGCGCAGGCGAAATGCTGTCCGGTCTGGTCAAACGCGTCGATCGCAATGGCGTCTTCATTGACCTCGGCGGCAATGCGGAGGGATTCGTGTCGCGCGACCAGATGGTCCCGCGTGAGCCTGTCCGCCCGCAAGACCGCATCAAGGCACTGTTGACCGAAGTTCGTTCCGAGCTGCGTGGCCCGCAGTTGTTCATGACCCGCACGTCACCTCAGTTCCTGATCGAGTTGTTCAAGATCGAGGTACCCGAAGTGGGTCAGGGCCTGATTGATATTCTCGCTGCCGCCCGCGATCCGGGGCTGCGTGCGAAGATTGCCGTAAAGAGCAATGACAGCCGCATCGACGCTGTTGGTGCCTGTGTCGGCATGCGTGGCTCACGTGTGCAGGCCGTTTCGAACGAGCTTGCCGGTGAGCGTGTCGACATCATCCTCTGGGACGACAATCCGGCCCAGTTCGTCGTTAATGCCATGTCGCCGGCCGAGGTTGTATCGATTGTCGTCGACGAAGATGCGCACAGCATGGATATCGCGGTCGAGGAGGACAAACTCTCGCAGGCGATTGGTCGTGGTGGACAGAATATCCGTCTGGCGAGTGAGTTGTCGGGCTGGGAACTCAACGTCATGACGGCTGCAGATGCCGAAGAGAAGAGCGAGTCGGAGATGAAAAAGCTGATCAGCTTGTTCTCGAAGCAGCTTGATGTTGACGAAGAAGTCGCACTGATACTGGTTCAGGAAGGGTTTTCGACGGTCGAAGAAGTCGCCTATGTGCCCACAGCTGAACTGGTTGAGATCGAAGAATTTGACGAGGACATCGTCGAGGAATTACGCAATCGTGCTCGTGACGTGCTGTTGACCCAGGCGATCGTGCAGGAAGAAAAGATGGATGAGGTGGAGCCCGCCGAAGACCTGCTTAGCCTCGAGGGCATGGACAAAGGCCTCGCGTTCGTGCTGGCAAGTAAAGGTGTGGTCACACGAGAGGATCTCGCCGAGCTTGCAACAGACGACTTGCTTGAGATCCATGAAATGGATCAGGAAGAAGCGGCCGCGTTGATTATGAAGGCGCGCGCACACTGGTTTGAAGCGGAGCAGCAGGCCTGAGGCCTGCTAGACGCGGAGTTAAAGAATGGCTGATGTGACAATTGCACAATTTGCTGACGTTCTGAAAGTACCGGTCGATAAGTTGCTTGCGCAGCTTGATGAGGCCGGTATCAAAGTTGGCAGCTCTGACGATACGATTAGTGACGACGCGAAGCTCGAGTTGCTGACGCACTTGCGCCGTGCCCACGGGCAGGAAGAGCCGACGTCGGGCAATGCGGCCCCTCGCCGCATAACGCTGAAGCGCAAGTCGCAGTCGGAGCTCCGTTTATCAGGCGCTCAGGGGCGGTCGCGGACGGTTAATGTTGAAGTTCGCAAGAAGCGCACGTACATCAAGCGTGATGTCCTCGAACAGCAGGCCCAGGAGGAACAGGAAGAGCTGGACCGCAAGCGCAAGGAAGAGGAAGAACTCGTAGAGTCAGCGAAGCGCGAACAAGAGCGCCTCGAAACCGAGAAGGAAGCGGCAGCCAAGAAGGAAGTTGAAGCGAAAGAGCAGGCTGAGCAGGCTCGACTGAGCGCGGAAGACGAAGCACGCAAGGCGGCCGATCAAGTGGCCGCTGCTGAAGCTGAAGAAAAAACACGGGTCGAGAAAGCGGAGCAAGATGCTCGCGCACGCCGAACCAAAGAAAAGGCCAAGCCAAAGACCAAGGCGGGAGACACCCGTTATGGCCGCAAAGAATTGCACGTTGCCGGCGACAAGAGTGGCCGACGCAAACGCAAGACGCCTATGCGTCGTCGTCCGGTCTCACTGAGTGGCGATACGCAACATGGATTTGAAAGACCAACAGCGCCGGTTATTCATGAAGTAGAGATACCGGAAAACATCGCTGTTTCGGAGCTTGCGAAACGCCTGGCGATCAAGGGCAATGAGGTGGTCAAGGTCCTGTTCAATATGGGCGCGATGGTCACCATCAACCAGGTTATTGATCAGGACACGGCGGCACTGGTTGTTGAAGAACTTGGCCACATCGCCAAGCCCACAACCGAAGCCGACGTCGATGAGCAATTGCTCGCGTCGGAAGAGAAGCTTACGGGTGACGAGGTCAGTCGCCCACCCGTCGTGACAATCATGGGGCACGTCGACCACGGCAAGACCTCTTTGCTCGATTACATTCGCCGTACACATGTCGCAGATGCTGAGGCAGGTGGCATTACGCAGCACATTGGTGCGTATTCGGTTGAAACAGAGAAGGGCATAGTCACCTTCCTGGATACACCGGGACACGCTGCCTTCACGGCCATGCGCGCGCGTGGTGCACAGGCAACAGACATTGTCGTGCTTGTGGTTGCGGCCGATGATGGTGTCATGCCGCAGACAATTGAGGCGATCTTGCACTCCAAGGCTGCGGGCGTACCGATCGTCGTTGCGGTCAACAAAATTGATCGCGAAAACTCGGACATAGAACGCGTCAGAAACGAACTTTCGCAACACGAGGTCATTTCTGAAGATTGGGGCGGTGAACAGTTGTTCGTCAATGTCTCGGCGAAAACCGGGGAAGGCGTCGACAAGCTGCTCGAGTCTATCTTGCTACAGGCAGAACTGATGGACCTGAAGGCTGTCGCAGACGGCCCGGCCCAGGGGCTCGTTATCGAATCGAGCCTTGAAAAAGGTCGTGGCGCAGTGGCAACGTTGCTCGTTCAGGGCGGTACGCTCAAACAGGGCGACATGATCATCGCGGGCGAAGAATACGGTCGCATCCGGAATATGTTCGACGAGAAGCAGCAGTCCGTTAAAGAGGCGGGACCATCCAGTCCTGCCGTCGTACTCGGCCTGTCCAAAACGCCGAGCGCGGGCGACGACTTCCTGGTTGTGAAAAACGAGCGCAAGGCGCGCGAGGTCGCGGAATTCCGTCGGACCAAAACGCGCGAAGCGAAGCTTGCTTCGCAGCAGGCGTCGAAGCTTGAAGACATGTTCAGCCAGATGGCTGAAGGCAGTGCTGAGTTTATCTCGGTCATCATCAAATCCGATGTGCACGGCAGCGCAGAGGCGCTTCGCGACGCACTGGAAAAACTCTCGACCGATGAGGTCAAGGTCAAGGTGCTGAGCTCAGGAGTCGGCGGTATTACCGAAACCGATGCCAACCTTGCAGCGGCTTCCAATGCAGTGGTTATCGGATTCAACGTGCGCGCAGACGCTGCTGCACGTACGGCGATTAAGGAGTCGGGTGTCGACGTTCGTTACTACAGCATCATCTACGAGGCGATCGACGACGTGAAGGCGGCCCTCAGTGGACTGCTTTCGCCGGAGATTCGGGAGCAGATCGTGGGTCTTGCCGAGGTCAAAGAAGTGTTCTCGTCGCCGAAGCTTGGCGATATTGCTGGCTCCATCGTGACCGAAGGTTACGTGAAACGCGCTCTCCCGATTCGTGTACTGCGCGAGAACGTCGTGATTTTCGAAGGCGAGCTGGAATCGTTGCGTCGCTTCAAGGATGACGTCAATGAGGTCAAGTCGGGTACCGAATGCGGCATCGGCGTGAAGAACTACGACAACGTCCAGGTTGGCGATCAAATCGAATGCTTCGAGCGCGTTGAAGTCGCGCGTACGCTGGACTGATGCCGCGCGAGTTCTCACGTAACCAGCGTCTCGGTGCGCAGATCCTGCGTACCTTGAGTGAATTGCTGCGTTTCGAGACCAAGGATCCCAGGCTACAGGGTGTGTCCCTGACGTCGGTCGACCTGTCTCGTGACCTCAGCGTCGCACGCGTCTATTTCGGCCTGTTGAGTCCGGACGATAGTGCCGAGGAGGCGCTCGAGGGCCTGAAGAAGGCAGGTGGTTTCCTTAGGAGCAAGCTCGGCAGTGCGCTGAAAGTGCGGCATATTCCGGAACTGCGTTTCGTACATGACGATAGTGCTGAGCAGAGCGTCAAAATCAGCGAGCTAATCGATGGCGCGCTACGAAACAATTGACGGCCTGTTACTGCTGAATAAGCCGGCCGGACTAACGTCTAACCAGGCCTTACAGCGGGTTAAACGGCTCCTGAATGCCAAGAAAGGCGGCCATACCGGCAGTCTTGACCCGGCCGCGACGGGCATGTTGCCGCTGTGTTTCGGCGAGGCGACCAAAGTGTGTGCTTTCCTGCTCGATGCCGACAAAACCTACAGAGTCACGGCGCGCCTGGGTATCGCAACGGATACCGGAGACGCGGATGGTGCCGAAATAGCGACCGCAGCTGTACCGGAGTTGGCCATCGACAAGTGGCGGGAGATCCTGGAGAGCTTCCTGGGTGAGAGTCAGCAGGTGCCACCTATGTACTCGGCACTGAAAAAGGACGGCAAGCGCCTGTACACACTGGCCCGACAGGGTCAGACCGTGGAGCGGGAGCCGCGTCCGATACGGATCGACGAGATTTCACTGCTCGAAATTGCCGGGACACGGCTGGTTTTTTGGGTTCATTGCGCCAAGGGAACCTACGTGCGAACCCTGGTCGAAGATATTGCGAAGAAAGCCGGCACGGTGGCCCACACGGCGCGATTGCACCGGGAATCGGTCGGCGACTTCCAGGCTGACGATATGCTGGACCTGACAGGTCTTGAGGAGGTCGCAGCTGCCGGCGCAGAGGGTCTCAAGGCCCGCTTGTTGCCGCCAGATACGGCGCTGGAAGGTCTGGCTGCCGTTGAGCTGGACAATGACGCCAGCGACAGGTTCACGGTCGGGCAGGTGAATTCGGTATCTGCGCCCGCTACAGCAGGCCTGGTCCGGGTGTACGGAGGGGCGAATGAGTTCCTGGGAGTTGGCGAGCTGTCTGATGACGGCCAGCTGGCGCCTAAACGAGTATTCAGGACGGGTGAAAAAAACCCGTAGATATTTGATTTTTGACTGTTAATAGCCCCACGCATACGCTAGAATGCGCGCTGCAAAAAGGGTCCAGACTAGAGAAAGATTGAGGTATTTGAGAAATGTCACTGTCAAGTGAGCAAAAAAGCAGCATTGTTGCTGATAATTCCCGCGGCGACGCGGATACGGGATCTCCCGAAGTGCAGGTAGCCTTGCTGTCTGCGCGTATTTCCGATCTTACCGAGCACTTCGGCGAGCACAAAAAAGATCACCACAGCCGTCAGGGTTTGCTGAAAATGGTCAACAAGCGGCGCAAGCTGCTCGACTATCTGAAAGCCAAGGACTCGGCACGGTATCGCGAGCTGATAGCAAAGCTCGGCCTTCGTCGCTAAGCGACGAATCATTCTGGCAAAGAGCCTATTATATTGCCGCTCCCGATGAGGGATCGCAGCGGCTTGCTATTGCCTGACTAAATCATCCAAGTAGAGAAGAATTGTGAATTCAGTAAAGAAATCGTTCCAGTACGGGGAACATCAAGTCACGATCGAGACCGGTGCCATCGCGCGCCAGGCCGATGGTGCTGTTTTGGTCGACATGGCCGATACACAGGTATTGGTCACGGCAGTTGGCCGTAAAGCCGCTGATCCGGGTCGGGAATTTTTCCCGCTGACCGACAACTATCAGGAAAAGACCTACGCTGCGGGCAAGATCCCGGGCGGGTTTTTCAAGCGCGAAGGTCGTCCCGCTGAGAAAGAGATTCTCGTCTGCCGCCTGATTGATCGCCCGATTCGCCCGTTGTTTCCTAAGGGCTTCAAGAACGAAGTCCAGGTTATTGCGACCGTTGTTTCGTTGAATCCGGACGTCGACCCTGATATCCCGGCTCTGATCGGAGCGTCAGCGGCACTCGCAATTTCAGGAATGCCTTTCGCTGGCCCGATTGGTGCAGCCAAGGTTGGTTATGCGGATGGCGAATACATCCTCAATCCAGGCCGTGAAGCTCTCGAAAGCTCGTCGCTTGAGCTCGTCGTAGCTGGCACCAAAGATGCTGTGCTTATGGTTGAGTCGGAAGCGGATAGCTTATCCGAGGAAGTCATGCTCGGCGCCGTTATGTACGGTCACGAACAAATGCAGATCGCAATCGATACGATCAGCGAGCTTGCGGCAGAAGTCGGCAAGCCGTCATGGGATTGGGCAGCACCTGCCGAGGACACCGAGCTCGCCGCCGCCGTTGCGGACCAAGCTGGCACGGGGCTGTCAGCGGCCTACCAGACGACCGACAAGCAGGAGCGCCAGGCAGCCGTAGGCGCGGCCAAGGACGCAACGATTGAGGCCCTGGCCGCGGGCGACGATGCCAAGTGGAGCGCCGACGACGTTAAGGGCGCGTTGTATAAGCTTGAAAAGAGCACCGTTCGTAACCGTGTTATCGCCGGTGAGCCGAGAATCGACGGACGTGATCGTGAAACGGTCCGCCCGATCGACGTCAAAGTCGGAGTACTGCCACGAGCGCATGGCTCATCAGTCTTTACGCGCGGTGAAACTCAGGCGATTGTTACGACGACACTCGGAACGGGCCGCGATGCCCAGATCATCGATGCGATCGAAGGTGAGCGCAAAGACCAGTTCATGCTGCACTACAACTTCCCTCCGTACTGCGTAGGCGAGACAGGCTTTATCGGATCTACGAAACGGCGCGAGATCGGACACGGCAAGCTGGCCAAACGGGGCATTCAGGCCGTGATGCCGCATTTCGATGATTTCAGCTATGTCATTCGTGTGGTGTCTGAAATTACTGAATCAAACGGATCGAGCTCTATGGCCTCTGTGTGCGGCACCAGCCTCGCATTGATGGATGCGGGTGTGCCAATCAAGGCGCCTGTTGCCGGTGTTGCGATGGGCCTCGTCAAGGAAGGCGATGAGTTTGCAGTACTCACCGACATCCTGGGCGATGAAGATCACCTCGGTGACATGGACTTCAAGGTTGCCGGCACCGACGGTGGCATTACCGCGTTGCAGATGGATATCAAGATCCAGGGGATTACTCGCGAGATCATGGATAAGGCGCTGGCACAGGCCCGCAATGCACGCCTGCATATCCTTGGTGAGATGAACAAGGTCCTGAGTACGCCTCGTGAAGAAATGTCCGAATGGGCACCGTCGATCATCGCGTTCAAGATTGATCCGGAGAAAATCCGAGACGTAATCGGCAAGGGCGGTTCAGTGATTCGTGCAATGACCGAAGAGACTGGTGCAACGATTGATATCGATCAGGACGGCACGGTTCGTATCGCGTCCATCGACGGAGCATCAGGCAAAGAAGCGCAGCGCCGCATTGAGCTGATTACCGCAGATGTTGAAGTTGGCCGAATTTACGATGGCAAGGTCGCTCGACTGATGGACTTTGGTGCATTCGTCACGATTCTGCCGGGCAAAGATGGCCTGGTACACATCTCGCAGATCTCCAACGAGCGCGTCGAGAAAGTCAGCGACAAGCTGGCAGAAGGCGATGAAGTGAAGGTCAAGGTCCTCGAAGTGGATCGTCAGGGTCGCGTGCGACTCTCGATGAAGGAAGTCGACGCGGATTGATGTAGGGGGGCCTTAGGCCCGAGATGTTCGCCCCTGAAGGGGCTCCTACAATTGCGTTTCCAGAAAATTGAGTATGCGCCGTGGCAGGTAATACCTTGGCCGCCACGGCGTACCTCCCTCAACAAATCCCACATGCCCACCGGCATCCGCGATCTCGAGCGTAACGTGCTCTGAGAGCTTGTCGTGGTGCGGAATCACCTCCGGCGTCATGAATGGGTCGTCGAGTGAGTTGATAATCAATGTCGGCTTGGCCACGTCCTTCAAGAACTGGGCTGAACTGCATTTGTCGTAGTAATCGTTCATGCCATCAAAGCCATGCAACGGCGCGGTCACTGCGTCATCGAACTCGGTAAAGTCTACTGCCGCCATAGCACGATCCCAATCGAAAGCCGCCGTATC
>WTCH01000274.1 GCA_013138675.1 Woeseiaceae bacterium
TCTGTTTCGCTGTGTACACCGGCCGGTGCAGATCGTAGATCTCTACGTCGTAGTAGATGTCCGACTCTTCAATGCCGAGAACCCACGCGGGATCCGTGTCATCGCCAGGTAAACTCATCTCCCAGGCCAGGGTCGGGCTTAGCGACTTGCTGCTGCCTTCCCATTTGTTCTTTCTGCTCACGCTGACGTTGCTGGATTTTGTCGGCAGCAACGTATGCGCCAGGCCAGCCGAGTCGAATACCTGCGTCGCTATTTCACGCCCGACGTAATGTCGTGCGAAGTTGGCATAGTCGCGCCACACAGCATTGTCGTTTTCAGTCCAGTTACTTAAGGTGTCGCGATCCTGGTATTGAATCATCGTCTCGTAGACATCGGTTTCGTCTCTCAGACGGTGCATCGTCGCGATGACTGTTGCGGTGATGATCGCGTCATTGCCGTCAACGTCGATAATCAGATCTCTGACGCCAACATACAGAATCGTGTCGGTATCCTCGGGCACCGGCGTTTCACGTGCAAACACCTGTGGTTCCAGGTTCGGTGCTGTGCGTATCTCGAAATACACGTCCGATGCGATTTTCTCATTGACGATCTGCTGACTCGACGCCTCTTCCAGCTCCTCTGTCAGCGCATCCCGAAATTCCTGAATCTCGCGTTGAGTTGCACCCGCAATACCACCGGCAAGCATGGCGGGGAGCTGCAGAATGGGAATCGGTATGTCGAGGGCGACGGGACCCGCTTGTTTGTGAATCGTTGTTGCACCCGATCCAGCGACCATTCCGCCGTAAAGGCCATGGGTGCCCTTTTCGTAGCTACCATCGATCTCCTCGTTAGTCGGGCTTCCACCCGGCATCAGGACGACCTTTGTAATGGATGCCCGCAGCGCTTCGGACATCGGCACAACCTCACCGAAGGTTCGTGCCTGCGGTGCAACTGCCGTTGTCGTCGTCGCGGCTTCCTCCGATGGAGAAGGAGGAACGCCCTGCGCTTGCACCACTCCGATAAGAGAGGCCGCTACGATAGCGCCGAGCACAACACGAATATTCATACCACGACCTTTGCGAGAGCAAGAAAATCAGATACTGGTGGCGATTATGACATGCCTCTTGGCGGATGGTTCCGCCGTTGGAATCTTTGACATGGCTCGTTCAGTCATCGCGACAATCGTCAGTGACGGGTTCACGCCGGGGTTAGCCGGTACCGCGGATCCGTCGCATACCAACAGTTTTTCATAATTGAATACGTGCTGCTCACTATCGATGACGCCGTGCTCGGCGTCACTGCCGATTGCGGCGCCACCAAGAATGTGCGCGGTCACTGGGATATTAGCAACTGCCTCGAGCACACTGCTTTGAGCAATACCGCCCGTGTGTGCCGCGATCCATGTGGCCGCCTTGTTGCCAGCGTCGATATACGTGGGGTTAGGCATCGCCGCGTCCTGTTCGGTACTGAGCCGCACACCGCCGCCCAGCCAGCGTTTCTTGGCTTGAAACGAGATGGCGTTATCCAGACTCTGCATCACGAGCAAACCAATCGATTTTTTCGACCACCCCACGGGCCATAGAGTTTGCAGAAACTGAATTGGATGGCGTACTGCGTTGCGCAATAGTAAGAATACGCGCGTCCAGCGCGTGCCCTCACCCGTGATTAGCGTGAGCAGCAAGTTTAGGAAATCACCTTTCTCACCGTACGTAACGACCTCGATGTGTGTATCCGCATCGGTGTGAATGCTCGAACTGATTGCCACACTTTGCGAGACCTTGAGCGAGTCATCAGGCAACGTAATAGCCAGAATCGACTCGCTATTGGTTCGCACCAGTCGTCCCAACCGGTCGCTGATGTTGGGTAACGAGCCGCCATGCTTGCAGTTTGCCAGCAGGTGGTTGGTGCCCAGCGCTCCAGCCGCAACGACCACGCCCTGCGCCCTCAGTATTTTCGTCTTGCCTCGCCACAGACCGGGTGATTGTGTCCGAATTTCGTATCCGTCGCGGCCATCGGCGGCACCGATTGGGCGAATGTCGACAGCCCTACGATTCGGCAATACTTCGGCGCCATTTTTCTCCGCGAACCAAAGGTAGTTCTTGAGCAATGTGTTCTTGGCGCCGACGCGACAGCCAACCATGCAGGCTCCGCAGCTAATGCAACCGGTACGCGCCGGGCCTTCGCCATCGAAGAACGGATCTGCAACCGTTTTGCCCGGCTCGCCAAAGAACACGGCAACTGGTGTTCTGCAAAACGTTTCTTCAGTGCCGATGCTGGCAGCGTAGTCCTGCAGGAGCTTATCTCCGGGACTGGCGAACGGGACCGTGTTGACGCCGAGCATGTGTTCGGCTGTCGCGTACGGCCGCTCGAGCTCCTGTTCCCAGTTGGCGAGCCCGGCCCATTGCGAATTTTGAAAGAACTCCTGCTTGGCGCGATACAAGGTGTTGGCGTAAACGATGCTGCCGCCGCCAACGCCGGCGCCGCTGGCGACGAATACATCCTTGAATGGAGTCAGTCGCAAGATGCCGCGCAACCCCAGAAGTGGCGCCCAGAGGAAGCGATTCAGTTGCCAGGTGGACTTTGCGAAGTCTTCGTCTTCGAAGCGTCGGCCCACCTCAATAACCCCGACCTTGTAGCCTTTTTCGGACAGGCGCAGTGCCGACACGCTGCCGCCAAATCCGGAACCTATGATGAGCCAGTCGTAGTCCAAGGTATGTCAGCCCTCTACATCGACAATGAGCCTTCACGAAAATCGGTGCGGTCCAGCCAGGCGTTGAGCAGCACCGGCACGCCGTTACTGGCGGCGTCCCGCGCATCCTGCAAACACGCGACAGTCTGATCGGTATCTTTTAACAACACGCCCTGCCCGCCCAATGCCGCGGCAACTTTGTGATAATCGCTGCGCGCCAGCACCGTACCGACATCGTCGTGTAGCATTTTGACTTGCTCGCGTGCGATCTGCGTCCAGCCTGCGTCATTGCCGACGACCGCAATGACCGGGATATTGTGGCGTACAAAGGTATCGAATTCGGCCAGCGCGTAGCCGACCGAACCGTCACCGAACAGGACCCAGATCTCATGATCGGGCCGGCACAGGCTCGCGCCGAGCGCGAAACCGGCACCACAACCCAACGTGCCAAAGACACCCGGATCCAGCCAGCTAAGCGGTTTCCCGGGCTTTACGATATACGACGCCGTGCCCACGAAATCGCCGCCGTCCGCGACGATCACACTGTTATTCGGTAGTCCGGCATCGATGCTTCTGCACAGCGTAACTGGATTGATGAACTCGCCGGACTTCGCTGCATTTGTAGCGATCTCGGCTTCGCGTTCGCTATCGCGTGTGAGCAGTGTTTCCTGCCACTCGTGCCAATCTGTGCTGATGTTCGCTTCGAGTGCGTCAGCCAGTGCACGCAAAAA
>WTCH01000120.1 GCA_013138675.1 Woeseiaceae bacterium
AATGGATAGAACAGCGTCCCTTCTACGCTCGGTGGCGTAAACAAACCTTCGGTACGCAACTCGCCTAGCCGCGATTCGCAGGCGCGCTTGTCAAACCAAGTCAAACCAAACTCGTCCCCTGGATTTACGTGGCTTGGTACAAGCTGCTGTGGCCGCTCCGGTATGGGCTGTGTGGGCGATAATTTCTCTCCCTCGACGCCACTCGAAGGTACACGTACTTCTGTGACCGGCAGAAACGGCTCGCCCGTATCACGATCGAGCACGAACACATGACCTGTCTTTGTCACTTGCGCGACCACATCGTGTGCCTCGCCATCGCGCCAAACCGAATACAGTCCTGGCTGCGCTGGCAGATCGTAATCCCAGACATCGTGATGAACGACCTGGTACGCCCAGTTCACGGTTCCTGAATCGGCGTTGAGCGCCACGACCGAATTAGCGTGGCGATTGTCGCCCGGCCGCAAGCCGCCATAGAAGTCCGGGCTCGGGCTCGACGTCGCCACGAATACGAGACCGCGCTCGTGGTCGACGGACATCGGTGCCCAGGCATTCGCGTGCCCTTCCACTGGCGGTTGCTCTCCCTGCCACTCGGGGCTATCGCCACTTCTGGGAATAGGGTCGAAATCCCATACAGACTCGCCCGTTCTGACATTGAAGGCCCGCACGGTGCCGCGCGGTGCTTCGACCCTGACATTGTCGGAAATCGCAGATCCCACAACCACAGTGTCGCCAATGATGACCGGCGGTGATGTGATCTGGAATTCGCCCGGCCACACCAGCGGCATTCCGATATCGAGGCTGACCTGGCCGTTGTCGCCAAAATCACTGCACGGCTCGCCGTTTTTCGCATCGACCGCTAGCAGGCGGCCGTCGTTCGTACCCATCAGAATCCGTGATGCACATGCCCCCCTCCCGCCGTCATCGCGCCAGTACGAAACGCCGCGGCAAACGAATCCGTTCGCAGGTCGCTGATCAAGATCACTATTGGCGTCAAATCGCCAGCGCTGTTTTCCAGTGGCAGGATCCAGAGCGATGACGTCATTAAAGGGCGTGCAGAAAACCAGCACGTCATCAGCCAGAATGGGCGTCGCCTCGGCAATGCTCCGTCCGATGGCGGACTGCTTCTTCTGCAGATCGGCCGTGCTGAACTGCCAGGCCATCTCCAGATCAGCAACGTTGTCGGCTGTGATCTGCGCAGCCGAACTGAATCGGTGCCCGCCCGCATCGTTGCCGTAGTTCGACCAACCCGAGCCAGGCAGATCCAGATCGCCGCCATGCATCGACGCCTCGCCGACCACGTCCAGCGAATGCGCGCCCCCCAGGTAGCGATAGCCACTGCCACCGCCTATAAGGAACAACAGCAGCACCACGGCCAGCAGCAGTACGATCTTCCAATACTTCATCATATAAAGCTTTCCTTCGATTCCTGAGATCCTAACGCTTCAAAATACAAAGTAATTACCTCTCTCCGAGCCCGTTCAGGCTTGACACAAGCCGCTTGTACGGCGGATACTTCGTGAAATAAAGTTAATTGAACCGTGAATCTACACTTCGACGAAATGATCAGCGCCCCCTGTCGCCTAGGCATCCTGGCCACACTCGTGCCGGGCGTGCCCGTCTCTTTTACGGACATGCGGGCCGAAACCAGCCTGTCCGATGGCAACCTGCACGTGCAAACTCGTAAGCTCGCTGACGTAGGTTACATCGAAATTGGCAAAGGAAAAAAGGGCCGCCGCACTGTGACCGAATTTCGTATTACCGAGCTAGGGCTTGAGCGACTTCGACTTTATGTCATGAAGTTACAGGCCGTCCTGGACGCAGATGCAGGCTCTACTTCGGCATCATCGCGCTCCTCGAAGCGTGACGACTCGGCGGTGTGGACATGAGCAAGCCAAAAAGAATTGCGCTGGGCGCCGATCACGGCGGCTTCGACCTCAAAACAGAGCTCGTGGCGCATCTACGTGAGGCCGGACACCAGCTGGAAGACGTAGGTACTTCATCAAATGAAGCTGTCGACTACCCGGTCTTCGCCCGGGCGGTCGCGGACGCGGTTTCCCGGGGCAGCGCCGACGTGGGCATCATGATTGACGGTGCGGGCATTGGCTCTTGCATGGTCGCAAACAAAGTCCCCGACGTACGTGCGGCACTCGCCTACGATCTCTCCAGCGCCCGCAATAGTCGTGAGCACAACAACGCCAATGTACTAACCCTGGGCGCTGCCCTTATTGGCGTAGGACTGGCGAAGCAGATCGTCGACGTCTGGCTGGCAACCGAGTGTACGGAAGCTCGTCACCTGAATCGGGTCGCGATGTTTGCCGAGGAAGCCGCAGACCTGCAATTGTCGGATCAGGACATCGACAAGGTCGTCGATCGTCTGCACCAGATCCTGGGCCCGATGACGAATTCCGAGCCGACCGGTGCCTGCGTTGGCGACGACCCTGAGGCAGCGCGAGAATTCGTGCGACTCGGCGCCACCGGGCTGACCAGCGTCGCTCCGGCTGAACGGCCGGGGAGCATTCCAGGCGACCTCGCCCGTTACATCGACCACACCTTACTCAAACCTGGTTCGACCGAGGAGCAGGTTCGCAAGCTTTGCGCCGAGGCCCTCGAATACAATTTCCGCTCGGTGTGCATTAATCCGACCTGGGTACCACTGGCTGCCGGGTTGCTGCGTGGCAGCGAAGTGCTTACCTGTACCGTCGTCGGTTTTCCGCTTGGCGCCAACGAGCCCGCGATCAAGGCGATGGAAGCACGCCGTGCGATTCGTAACGGCGCTCGCGAGATCGACATGGTCATCAATATCGGCGCACTCAAGAGCGGCAATGACGATCTGGTGTTTCGCGACATCCAGGCCGTCGTCGAAGACTGCGTCGACGGCAATGCAGTGTGCAAAGTCATTTTGGAAACGGCACTTCTGTCCGACGACGAAAAGCGGCGCGCCTCGGAGCTGGCACGACGCGCTGGTGCGCACTTCGTCAAAACATCCACCGGCTTTTCGACCGGTGGCGCCACCGTGAGCGATGTCGCACTCATGGCCGAAGTCGTTCGCGGCGCCGGCATGGAGGTCAAGGCCTCCGGTGGAATCAGTTCTTACAGCGATGCCAAGGCGATGATCGAGGCGGGAGCCACCCGCCTTGGTGCAAGTGCCAGCATTGGCATCGTGCGAGAAGCAAAATCGACAAGCATTAGCGCTTGAGGAGTTAAATCGATGGTCGATCTTAGAGCTTATGTTTTCCTGGATTCGTTACAGCCGCAGTTCGCCTCCTTTCAGGCGACGATCTCGAAGGGTTACCTTCCCAAGGTCGGCCAGGCGAGTCTGTTCGTGGAGATTGCCCCCGGCATGGCAATCAATCACATTCTTGACGTAGCGCTTAAGTCCACGGACGTAACGCCGGGCATGCAGATCGTCGAACGGCACTACGGTATGCTCGAGCTGCACTCCGACAGCCAGGCCGATGTCCGGCAGGCCGGACAAGCGATTCTCGACGCCCTCGAACTCGAAGAAAAGGATCGACACAAACCACGCGTCGTTTCCAACGAGGTGGTGCGCCACCTTGAAGACACGCAGACGATGCTGATCAACCGCTTTCGCCACGGCAACATGATTCTCGCCGGGCAGACGCTGTTCGTGCTCGAAGTCGAGCCAGCGGCCTATGCGGCTTTGGCGGCTAACGAGGCCGAGAAGGCCGCAGATATCAATATCCTCGAAGTACGCGCGGTCGGCAGCTTTGGTCGCGTTTACATCGGCGGTGAGGAACGGGATGTGGTGGTTGCACACGAGGCGGCCACACAGGCGATTAACGCCGTTACAGGCAGGTCGAAGAAATAATTTTTGCATAGATTAACCAGGGCTCGAGAGCCCGATTCGCGAGGAGCATAGCGATGTCAGAAGCATTAGGAATGATCGAATGCCGGAGCTTTCCGGCCATGGTGGAGGCGGCCGACGCAATGGTAAAAGCGGCGAAAGTCGAACTCGTAAGCTACGAGAAAACCGGTGGCGGCTACACAACCGCAGTCGTACGCGGCGACGTCGCAGCAGTTAGAGCTGCGTGTGACGCTGGCCGTACCGCGGGTGCCCGCGTTGGCGACGTGGTGGCTGTGCATGTGATTGCACGTCCGCACACTGGCGTCGACATGACGATACCTCTGGGTCGCGAACCAGACGCGAAAAAGAAGTAGTCACTAGCAAATAGGAGCAACCGTGAAACTCGCGAAAGTGCTCGGCACTGTCGTTGCCACCGAAAAGGACTCCAAGCTACAGGGATTCAAGTTCCTGGTGCTGGGGCTCTGGGGCCACGACAACAAACCGGCCGGCGGCTCGGTAGTGGCGGTGGATGCCGTCGGCGCCGGTGTCGGCGAAATGGTCCTGTTCGCCAGCGGTTCATCCGCGCGCCAGACCGCAGCCACCGACAATAAACCCGTTGACGCGGTCGTCATGGCGATCGTAGACAGTTGGGAGATCGAGGGCGACGAGAAATACTGCAAGGGGGAGGATGACTGATGAACCGTCCCGGTGGTAGCGCAGGCCTCCTGACTGATCGGCAGGTGGATGTCATTGCCACCCGCCTCGCCGAACGCCTCGGGCAACCGCCCGCCGAAAAGACACGCATCACCGCCACGAAAATCGTGCCGTCACGTGCTCCTCGCGAAACGCTCGGCGAAGGCGTGTTTGCCACAGTGGATGACGCTGTCGCCGCGGCGGCAGTTGCGTACCGCGAACTCGACGGCATGTCGCTCGAAGGCCGGCAGAAGATCGTTGCCTCGATTCGGGAGTCCATGCTCGAGCACGCCGAGGAACTCGCCCGCCATGCCCAGCAAGAGACCGGGCTTGGCAGAGTCGAGCACAAGATCATCAAGAACCGCCTGGTGGCGCGGAAGACCTCCGGGACTGAAGTGCTCACACCGCATGCGGTGACCGGGGACAATGGACTGACGCTTACCGAATACGCGCCTTACGGCGTCATCGGCGCGATCACACCGACCACCAATCCAACGTCCACGATCATCTGCAACACCATCGCCATGCTCTCGGCGGGCAATAGTATTGTCTTCAACGTACATCCCAGTGCCCGCGAATGCTCCATGGCCAATATTAGACTCCTGCACCACGCGATTATTCGCGGTGGCGGCCCGGCCAACCTGGTCAGCGCCGTTGCCGAACCGACGATCGAATCCGCGCAGGAACTGATGGGCCACCCCGGCGTGCGACTCCTCGCTGTCACCGGAGGGAGCGGCGTCGTGCGCCAGGCGATGACGAGCGGCAAGCGCGCCATCTGTGCCGGGCCCGGCAATCCTCCGGTAGTCGTCGATGAGACAGCAGACCTCGAACTCGCCGGCCGCGGCATCGTCAACGGCGCTTCCTTCGACAACAACATCGTCTGCACCGACGAAAAGGAAGTCATCGCCGTCAGCAGCATCGTCGACAAGCTGCTCGACCAGATGAAGCGCCACGGGGCCTATATTGTGAATGAGCGGGACTTTCACAAGATTGAACGAGTGATCTTCAGCGAAGAACACGGGCGGCGGCAACGTGCGGTGGTCGAGAAGGATCTCATCGGCAAGAACGCGGGTGAGATCCTCGCCCGGGCCGGCATCTCGTACCCGTACGACCAGCAACGGCCACCCGCTCGTCTGGACCGAACAGATGATGCCGGTGTTGCCGGTCACCGCCGTTCCAGACGTCGACCGTGGCATTGAACTTGCCAAGGAAGCCGAGCACGGCTTCGGCCATTCGGCCGGCATGTACTCGAGAAACATCGAGGCACTGAGCCACATGGCACGAACGATCAACACCAGCATCTTCACCAAGAACGGCCCGTTCTATGCCGGGTTGGGCGAAGGTGGAGAAGGCCACTCGAGCTTCACGATCGCGAGCCCGACAGGCGAAGGCCTCACCGGCCCGGTCGCCTTCAGCCGGCTGAGGCGCTGCGTCCTCGTCGATCACTTTCGTATCGTATAAACCGCATGCCGCAGAAGAGGAAACGTCACGGAGCCCTGGCGCTACTGGAATTCGAGACGATCGCTGCCGGCGTACTGGCGAGCGACCTGATGGTCAAGCGGGCGCCTGTCGCAATGCTTCGCTGCGGGACCATTCACCCGGGCCGATTCCTGATTCTCGTCGGCGGCAGCGTCGCCAGCACGGAGGAGGCATATCTTGCCGGAACACAGATGGGTGACGCTGAGCAATACCTGAGTGACAGCGTCTTTCTCGGGGACGTCCACCATGCCCTGCATGACGCGGTTCTGGGTATACGGCGGGACATGACGGGCGACGCACTGGCTGTGGTGGAGACCCGTTCTTCGCCCGCCCTGCTGGCCGCCGTCGATGCCGCAATAAAAAGCACGCCTGTCATCCTCTCCGAGATTCGGCTCGGCGATGACCTCGGCGGTCACGCGCTGGCGCTCATGAGCGGTGATCTTACCGATGCCGAGACCGCGCTTGGCATCTGCGCCGAGCGGGCTGGCGATCAGATTCTCGCGAAGACTTTGCTGCCGCGGCTCGATCCTGACCTGCGCCGGCTTTTCGACCAAGGCACACGCTTCGGCCTCTGCCCTGCGTTCGAGCCGGCCGGTGCCGAATACCCCGAGGAGGTCGCATGCTCCTGGGACGCGTGATCGGAACGGTCGTTCCGGCGATGCTGGTGGACGAACTGTCCGCCACGCCATTGCTTTGGGTTCAGCCGCTAGACCCTGAAGGTCGGCCTGACGGCGAACCGCTGGTCTGTGCCGACGGCACGCGCATGGCGGGGCCCGGACAAGTCATATACTGGGTTGCCAGCCGCGAAGCTGCTCTGACCCTCGACCCCTCGTTCGTGCCGGTCGACGACGCCATCGTCGGTCTCGTTGATGAGGTGCGGATCTACCCTCCTGGAGATTTGAGCTGATGATCCTGGGTCGTGTCACAGGTAGCGTCGTATCGACTATTCATCACCGCATCGTCGACGGCCACAAACTGCTTGTCGCCGAGCTTCTCGACGCAAGCGGAAAGGCCAGCGGTGGATACATCATCGCCTTCGACGCTATTGGGGCCGGTCAGGGTGAGATCGTGTTGATTCTCGATGAGGGGAGCGGCGCGCGGCAGATTCTCGATGACGCAGAAGCGCCGGTGCGATCGATCGTCGTTGCTATCGTCGACGCCGTTACTTTATAAAACAAAGTAATTAGCTACTGTAGCGGTCAACGTCAAATATAAACTTTGTGATATGAAGTAAGTTGCTGAAAGCCAGCTGTATCAGGCGATCACGGTCTCGAGCGCGACAAGGATCATTTCGTCAAACGTGGTCTGCCGTTCCTCGGCGGTCAATGCCGCACCGCTGGGAATGTCGTCGCTGACCGTGCAGATCGCCAGCGCTTCAGCATCGTATTCGGCAGCAATCGGGTAAATACCGGCCGCCTCCATTTCAATGCCGTACACGTTGTACTTCGCCATGGTCTCGAACATCGCGGTGTCCGGCGTGTAAAAAAGGTCTGCCGAAAACAGGTTGCCGACATGGTGCCGCACGCCGTGCTGCTCCGCAGCCGCGACGGCCTTTTTGACCAGGTCGAAGGTAGCGATCGGCGCGTAGTCGTATCCCCCGAAGCGAATGCGATTGATATTGGCGTCCGTGCAGGCGCCCAGACCGATAATGATGTCACGCAGTTTGACGTCCGGATGCGTGGTGCCGCAGCTGCCGACGCGGATGACGCGCTTCACGCCATACTCGGCAATCAGCTCGGTTGTGTAGATAGATGCCGACGGAATGCCCATGCCGTGGGCCATCACGGACACAGGATAGCCCTTGTAGGTCCCGGTGAACCCCCACATGTTGCGCACGTCGTTTACGCGTCGCGCATCGTCGAAATAGGTGTCAGCAATGTACTGGGCGCGGAGCGGATCGCCCGGCATCAGCACAGTTTCGGCGAAATCTCCGGCCGCCGCATTCATATGTTTTGTAGCCATACGACATTGTACCTTCAGTAGCGTCGCCTGAGTGCCACAGTTTCGGAAGATACGGGGTGCACAATCACGACAGAACAGCGCTATACTTCGATCACCGAACATGAGAGGTGTCTATCCACGGCAACCCGCTGCCGCGTACACCAGCGTGGGTATACAACCATTAGCGAACCGTGGTTCTGGGGCGTGGAGTTGCGCAAAGATTGGTAAGCCACTGACAGTCTGCATTTCAAAAAGAGCCCGGCACCGATGGTGCCGGGCTTCTTTTTTGTTCGCGATTTGTGTCACCGCCTGCAATGAGCCGTCGTCACATGACGCAAAGCAGGTCGGCTCAGTTAACCGCACGACTGTAGTTGGCACACTCGAGAACAACGAGATCGACGAGGCCAGCGGACTCACACGTTCGCAACGCGACCCGAACCTTCTCTGGGTAATCAACGACGACGGACCAGCCGTGTTGCATGCGATTGACACAACCGGCGGCATGCTCGGGCGCGTCAAACTCTCCGACACCAGCAACAGGGACTGGGAGGATCTGGCCTCGTTTACTCTCGACGGTGTGCCCTACCTGTTGATTGCCGACACCGGAGACAACGATGCGAAGCGCAAGGATGTGCGCTTCTACGTCATTGAAGAACCCGACCCGGCAACGAAGAAAGTCGACTACGCCTGGCGCGTTGATTTCAGCTATCCCGGCGGGCCGCGGGACGCGGAGGCCATCGCCGTCGACGTTGAAAATGAGCGCGTCCTGATACTGAGTAAGCGTGAGATCCCGGCCCGACTGTATGCCGTGCCATTGCGTCCTGATTCGAAGAAACGCCAGACAGCACAGCGCCTGGGTGCGGTCGGCAGTCTGCCGCAACCCAGTCGCCGTGATGTCGAGTTTGCACCGAAGACCGATGTCTGGCGCTGGCAGCCAACCAGCATGGATATTTCCGGGGACGGCATGCAGGCTGTCGTTCTGACCTACGGTGGCGTTTACCTGTATCAACGTCGTCCTGACCAGAGTTGGCTCGAGGCGATGCACGGCCCGCCGCTGGTCGTCAGCCGAAGCGGCAATCGGCAGGCGGAAGCGATTGCGTTCGACATGAGCGGCGATGCGCTTTACATCACTCTCGAACAGCGCAATGCGCCGCTATTCCGCTTAGCGATTGATAGAGCGAGCAACGAATGAAGACTACGAACCTCACTGCTGGCATCTTGCTGACCGCATTCGCGGTCAGCGCGTGCACCGAATCCATTCCTCCGCCACCGGTAACGGTCATGGCATTCAACGTGCAGAACGTGTTTGACAACATCGATGCCCCTGGTAAGGACGACAAGGCGTACCTACCGATTGGCGAAAAGCAGGCCGAGGCACACATTGCCGAGTGCAATACGATTCCTGTTGAATCCTGGCGTGACGAGTGCCTGAACCTCGACTGGAGCGATGAGGCGATTGACCACAAGCTTGCGGTCATCGCCGCAACCATCCAGCAGGTCAATAACGGCCGTGGCCCGGATATCATCGCCCTGCAGGAAGTCGAGAACGTGGACATTCTGGAACGCCTGCGTACCGGTTACCTTGCCGACAGTGGCTACCTGCCTGCCGTGCTGCTCGAAGGCACGGACGTCCGCGGCATGGATGTCGCATTTCTTACGCGCCTTCCGCTTTCTGGGCCACCAACGCTGCACGCGCTGCATTTGCCGGACGATTATGCCGAGCGCGCAGGCGATACCCGCGGGCTTTTGGAAGCTACGTTCGAACTGCCGGATGGCTCACTGCTGACCGGCTTCTCGGTGCATTTCCCCGCGCCGTTCCACCCCACAGAGATGCGCGAGTTTGCCTACGAACACCTCAATGCCGTCCGCGGCAAGGTGCCGCCGGGACATAACGTCTTCGCGGCCGGCGACTTCAATACGACAAGTATTGAGAATGAACGTGAAGGCATGCTCGAGCGCTTTGTCAGGCCAGGCTGGCTGGTATCGAACGACTATTGCGATAATTGCGTGGGAACTCAATATTATGCGCGCGACGATAGTTGGTCATTTCTGGACATGATCCTCTTTTCACCCGGACGTGGCGAAAAAACAACATGGCAAATTCGCGCTGATTCGGTGCAAATCGCAAACCGTAATATTGATCAGACGGCAAAAGACAATACGCCGCAGCGCTACAACGCCGCAGCGCAGACAGGCGTCTCGGACCACTGGCCGGTCGTGGTATCGATCGAACCGCTAGAAAAACAATAGCTTGTAACGCGTTCGTAATACTCTTTCTGCTATGAGCGAGGGCGACATGCCGAAACGATCTGAACGTGTCGAATTGATGCGCGCAAACCCTTATTGCGCAAGCATTTTCTCTGCGCTAAATTCGACTTCAAGATCATCGAGAACTGGCATTTCCGGCAGCCAATTTCTCTGCCGAAGATGCCTCCTAACCGAGCGAAATCAGACGGTCATGTATCTGGCTTGTGATTCTGCTCCTTCTTAAGAAAAGCGGGGATCCACAATGAACAACAAATATCGACGCTTGCGCCCGAGCATTTTGAAGCTCCTGCAAGGAGGGCTGACGGCAACGTTGGCTGTTTTACTCCTTGCCCTGCCTGTTGCGTCAATCGCACAGGTAACGACGACCACCATTCGTGGGGCTGTGACAACGCCTGACGGCGGCCCTGCTCCCGGTGCGGCTGTAACGATAACGGATACCCGGACCGGCTCTGCTCGCTCGGTATCGACCAATGCAAGCGGTGTATTCAATGTTCGCAGCCTGCCAGTCGGCGGCCCGTACACGATTAAGGTGGAATCCGATCAATACCAGAATGCGTTCGTAACGGACGTGTACACGACCCTCTCGGCGGCCGCGAGCTTCAATATTGGGCTGGAGCCACCGGACGACACGATTGAAGAGATCGTGACGACCGCGTCCATGGTTGCTACCGCCAACCTGGCGATCGGGCCTGGCACATCGTTCAGCCTCGACGAGATCGAATCGATGCCGAGCATCGCGCGGCAGATCCGCGACGTTATTCGTGTCGACCCGCGCGTCAGTATCGCTCGTGCAGACGGTGGCGCCGGTTCCGGCATCAACTGCCTCGGTGGGTCGTCTCGCTCGAACGCGTTCACGATTGACGGCACGCTTGCGAACGACGGTTTTGGATTGAATGAAGGCACTGGCACCTCGGCGCGTTTTGCGTTCCCGGTGCCGTATGACACGGTCGCCTCGGCGTCTGTTGAATTTGCGCCACTCGACGTGCAGTACAGCCAGTTCACGGGCTGTGCCATCAACGTCGTCACCAAGGCAGGGTCAAACGAGTTCCACGGCTCCGCAGTCTACATGTACAACGACGAAGGCTTGACAGGCACCACGATCGAAGGCGACGAGGTATTAACCGACCCCTTCGAATCCACAAACTGGGCCATCGATCTTAGCGGTCCGATCATTAAGGACACGTTGTTTTTCACGCTCGCTTACGAAGAGACGGATGACACCAACGTGCAGAATACCGGGCCCATTGGTGGCGGTTTCGCCAACGAGGACTTTCTGGACATTGACGACGCCAACCGGATAGGCGATATCATACGAAACCAGTACGGTCGCGACCCCGGCCCGATCGTTAGAACGCTGCCAAGGACGAGCGAGCGAGTTTTTGCGCGGCTCGACTGGCTGATCAATGAACAACATCGCGCCGAGATAACCTACACGAAACTCGAGGAACTGAACCTCGATCCCGATGACATGGGGTTTGACGGCTTCACATTTCGAGACAACTTCGAGTATGAGGGCATTGATCAGGATTCAATATCTCTGCGCGTGTTCTCTAACTGGACCGACACATTCTCGACAGAGTTCCGTTACTCGTCACTCGACGTCGTAGATATCCAGGGACCGGCCGGTGGCGGTGAGGCACAGGATCCGAACCCGATTCCTCGTATCACTGTCGAAGATGGTGCTGGCGATGCGATCCTGACCAGTGGTCCGGGCACCTTCCGGTCCGCGAACGATCTGCAATACACGGTCGATCAG
>WTCH01000346.1 GCA_013138675.1 Woeseiaceae bacterium
CCTCGATCTCTATCTTGCGCAGCATCGCCTGCTCGATAAGAACTGCCAGGCCTACGCGCTGGGTCGCGAACGCACCGTCGATGCCATCGAAATGGCATGCATTGCGCTTGGCGCGAATCGTGAGGAACTGGCGAGGCGCCCCGCGCTGCTCGCGATCATCAATACCAATTCACCGATGCAACTCGACATCCCGATGACCGAGGCAGTCATCGAACTCGCCGGCGCAGGCCAGGTCTGCTGCATCACACCCTTCACACTCGCCGGCTCTATGAGCCCTGCGACGTTGGCCGGCACGCTCATGCAACAGACGGCCGAAGTCCTCGCCGTCGCAACTTTTTCACAAGTCATCAAACCCGGCGCACCGATTGTCTACGGCAGTTTCGCGTCCAACGTGGACATGCGTAGCGGCGCGCCGGCACTCGGCACGCCCGAGTACACGAAGTCAGCTCAGGCCAGCGGGCAGATCGCCCGCCGCCTTGGCCTTCCGTTTCGCTCCAGCAACACGACGGTCTCCAACTGCGTCGATGCGCAGGCTGCGTTCGAGAGCCAGATGTCGCTCTGGGGGTCTGTGATGGGGCATGCAAACCTCGTCAATCACGCGGCCGGGTGGCTTGAAGGTGGATTAACCGCATCCTTCGAAAAGCTCATCGTCGACGCCGAGATGTTACAAATGATTGCCGAGTACCTGCGCCCGATAGACGTCAATGACGATGAACTCGCCGTGGACGCGATCGCCGAGGTTGGGCCTGGCGGACATCATTTTGGGACAAGCCATACTCTCGAGCGATATGAAACCGCGTTCTACACGCCGATCCTGTCCAACCGGCAGAACTACGAGAGTTGGCAGGAAGCCGGCAGTGAGGATATTGCCGTGCGCGCCAATACGATCTGGAAGCAACTACTGAATGAATACGAACAACCTCCCCTGGACCCTGCAATCGAGGAGGAACTGGTTGCCTACGCGGACAAACGCCGGCCGGTATTACTGGCCGAAGCAAGCTGACTACTACGAGTAATTCGATGCGACCGACACTGAACATTCTGTCTGATGACCTGATCGCCGAGATCCTGACCGAGGCCAAGCGCATTATGGCCGAGACAGGCATCGAGGTACGCGGCGAGACTATGCGCCAGCGACTGCTCGACCACGGCCTCAAAACGGACGACAACGGGCGCGTCCTGTTTTCACCCGATGTCGTGGATGCCGCAATTACGAGTACGCCGAAGTCGTTCACTCTCTTCGACCGTGACGGCAATCCGTACACGGAAATTGGCGGTAATAACGTTCACTACGTACCCGGTTCCAGTGGACTTAAGATCCAGGACCATCGAACCGGCGAGACGCGACTGTCAAATTCGACCGACTTCATCGAATACGCACGTCTGTGCGACGGCCTCGAACACATTGCCTACCTAGCGACAGCGTTCTCGACCAACAAGGACATCGAGTCACAGGTGTCAGACGCATGGCGCCTCTACATGACACTGACGACATCGAAGAAACCGGTCGTTACGGGCGCGTTCTCGGAGCACGGTGTGCCACGCATGGTCGAGATGCTGCAGATGTTCCGCAATGACCGCGCAGACCTCATCGCAAAGCCGATGTCCATCTTCACAATAACGGCGACCGGTAACTTCCGCTACGGCGAGGACTCCTGCCAGAACATGCTCGACTGCGTTGACGCCGGCATTCCGATCGAAATCGTCCCGGTTACGCTTATGGGTTTAATCGCGCCGGTGACGCTCGTCGGTGCACTGGTATTCCATTGCGTCGATGTGTTGACCGGTCTCACGATGGCGCAGATCGTGCGCCCCGGCGCACCCATACTGTTTGGTGGCGCTCCCGCGACCTTCCACATGAAGGCCGCAAGTTCACCAATGGCAGCTATCGAGGCCCAACACCTGAACGTCGCTTACGTTGCGATTGCCAAATCTCTCGATCTGCCGACCCAGGCTTACATGGCACTCAGCGACGGCAAGTTCCTCGACGCACAGGGTGGTGGCGAGACCTTCAGCAGTGCCTTGCTGGCTGCAATTGCCGGGGTCAACTCTGTTTCCGGTCCGGGCATGCTCGATTTTGTCCTGACCTTCAGTCTGCCCAAACTGGTCTTCGACAATGAAGTCTGCGGACAGTCGCTGCATTTCGTACGCGAACTCGAAGTTCAGGATGACTTGCCAACGTCGCAACTCGTCGCCGATTTAATGCGCGACGATCACCTGATCACGTCACCGCATACATTGGAAAAGTGGCCGAATGAACTGTACCTGACCGACCCGGTTATCGATCGCACCAACCGCGAGACCTGGGAAGAGACGGGTTCCAAGAGCCTTTACGACCGTGCATGCGAGCAGGTTGAGGAACGCCTGGCCAACTACACGCCTATCGAAACCGACGTTGCGATCGACACGGCGATGCGGCAACTCATCATGGATGGCTTCGAGACACAGGAAAATCTACCCGACTTGCCGCCTCCGCCCGAACCCAAGGCACCAAAAGCAATACCGGGCCGCCGTGGCCGCGCCGGCCGCAGGCGCCGAACCTAGTCTGAGGTCGTGGCTCGCCGTCGTCGTCGACGCCCGGACTTGCCGGCTCCGACAGTTTTCGTAGCCGGCTTCGCGACAGACGCGAACAACAACGGAAACTCATCTGTCTTGTTTGGCAAAGCCATCGCGTCGACGAAGTACTCCTGGAATTTCGGCTCGATCGCGGTCTCAATCTTCTCGACTTCACGAACCACCTTCTCGATCTCGCGGCGTGCAGCGACGTTGAGTAGTGCAATACGCGCACCCGTACCCGCCGCGTTGCCTGCGGAATCCACTTTCGTAAGGTCGCAGTCAGGAATCAGTCCGAGCACCATCGCGTACTTGGGGTCGATATGACTGCCGAAGGCGCCGGCGAGACGAATTCGATCAACTGACTTGATGCCGGCACGGTCGAGCAGCAGTTTCACACCGGCATAGAGCGCCGCCTTGGCCAGTTGAATCTGGCGTACATCGTTTTGCGTCACAACGATGCGTTGCTGACCGTCGTGCAGCAGAAAGGACCAGGTGCGATCGTCAGCAATCAGACGATCACTGCGTTTTGAGAGCGACCCATCGACGACACCGTCTTCTGTAACCACACCACTCAAGTACATTTCGGCGACAGCCTCGATGATTCCCGAACCGCAGATACCTGTGACACCAAATGCCTCGATCGACTCTTCGAATCCCGGATCGTCGGACCAGAGCTCGGAGCCAATGACACTGAAGCGAACGTCAAGTGACTCCGGGTCCACTCGTACGCGCTCAATCGCGCCAGGCGCCGCGCGCTGACCGCAACTGATTTGTGCGCCCTCGAAAGCCGGGCCCGTCGGGCTCGAACATGCGAGCAGTCGCTCCTTGTTACCGATTACGATTTCTGCGTTCGTGCCAATATCAACGATGAGTGACATTTCGTCGAGCAGGTAAGGCTCTTCGGACAGGATCATAGCTGCGGCATCTGCGCCGACATGTCCCGCAATACACGGCAAGACATAGACGCGGGCGCCATTGTTGACGCCCAAATCGAGCTCTGATGCTGTGAGGTTAAGCGCAGCGTCGGTCGCCAACGCGAACGGCGCGCTGCCGAGCTCAACAGGACTGATGCCAAGAAACAGGTGATGCATGATCGGGTTGCCGGCGATGGTCACCTCGACGATCTCGTCAATCTCGATGCCGGCTTCGAGGGATACATCCCGGATCAGGTCATTGATGCCGTTGCGCACCGCACTGGTCAGCTCAACTGTGCCTTCCGGGTGCATCATCACGTAGGAAACCCGACTCATCAGGTCCTCACCGAAGCGAATCTGTGGATTCATGATGCCACCCGTCGCAACGACGTCGCCGCTGGTCAGGTTGCACAGGTGAGCAGCAATTGTCGTCGATCCGATATCGAATGCGATCCCGTAGCCGTCGCGTTTGAACCCCGGCCAGATCGCAATAATCCGGCTGCTGTCATGTACAGCGACCGTCGCGCACCAGTCTCCCTTGCGCAGCGCTACCTGTATGTCGGGAAGAATCGAGGAATCGAAGTCGAGGCCTGTCAACTCCCATGACGTCTCGAGTACCTGCAGCAGCCTCTGCACGTCGCCGCTCGGATCGTGCATATCGGCTTCCTGCACCTCGACGTAGTACAGGTGCACGCCGGTATCGAGCGTGATATCCCGGTGCTCTGCGTCTTTACGCACGACCTGCCGATGCACCTGGCTCTCGGGCGGGACATCGATAACGAGGTCGCCCTGGATCTGCGCCTGGCAACTCAGCCGGCGCCCTTCTGCCAGGGGTTT
>WTCH01000004.1 GCA_013138675.1 Woeseiaceae bacterium
CACAATGCACAACAGCCACTGCCAAGCGCCTTAAGCGCTGGGAGCACGAAGATGTTCTCGACAAAGCGGCGACCGATCTGAAGCAGGAGCGTGATGCCATGCGTCAACGCAAGGCGCTGGTGGAGCACCCGTTCGGTACCCTCAAACATGGGATGGGAGCAACGCACTTCCTGACCAAACGATTACCAAGTGTGAAGGCCGAAATGAGCCTTCACATACTCGCTTACAACATGAAACGGGCGATCAAGGTGCTTGGCGCAGAGAAAATTATCGATGCACTGCAACCGGCGTGAAGACAAAACACTTTTTGCCGGGTTGCTGTCGGTAGGATCGTCTTTTTACACAGCCTCGGCCGTTAGCAGACTGTCAGTTTCCGTTATTTCCCTCTGTTTGAACGACCGCTATTGGTGAAAGCAGTCATTCGGCGTTTCCGCGGAAACGCGTTTCCCTAGATACACCTGACTCTTAATGTGGTTTCGAGGAAACCCCTCCGCGGAGGGTTTATTGAACATCCTGGAAACTGTCGCGGCTGAAGCCGCTCCCACAGAAGCCGCTCCAACGGGGATCGCGCCGGGCTGTGTTCAGTCTGCTTGGCTGTTTCTGAGCACAATCGCTATGCCGCCGAGAGTTGTGACCGAGGCGAGCACGAGCCGCAAATTCACCTCTTCGCCAAGTAGCAGCACACCGCCAATTGCGGCAATAACGGGCACGGATAGCTGCACAGTGGCTGCTCGTATCGTCGTCAGACCTCGCAGTGCTGCATACCAGACGAAGTAACCGAGACCGGACGCAACGGCACCCGATGCAACAGCAAGTGCGATGCCAGTATTGGTGATGTGGAGGTCCTTCAGGAATACCAGGCTTGCGGCGAGTGCCAGCGGTGCGGAATAGATAAAATTGTAGGCTGTCGATTCCATCGGGTCAGCGGCCATTCGTCCAAACAAAGAGTAGAAGCCCCAGGCGACACCTGCGACTGCCATGAGTAGTGCACCGGCCGGGTTCGGAGCAGTCACGCCTGGCGACACCAGGTACACGAGACCGGCCACTGCAAGCGCGAGGCCGGCCCATGACGATTTCGAGAAGTGTTCACCGTCGCGCAGGCCGACGACGAACATTGTCACCTGCACTGCACCGAACAGGATCAATGCGCCGGTCCCGGCACTGAGCGAAAGATAGGCGAAAGAAAAGAAGATCATGTAGGCGAATAACATCGCTACAGCACGCAAATCGACTTTGGGGCGCCCTTGCGAACGCAAACGCGGCAGCACAATAAGTCCGAGCATGACGGCGCCGGAGATGATTCGAACACTGGTAAAACTGGCGGCATCGACAAGCCCGGCGCCGAGCGCCATGCGACACAGCAGGGAGTTGGCGGCAAATGCCAACATCGCGATTGCCGTGAGCAGCATCGTGTTCACAGTGTCAGCTTTCCAGAAGCGGTTCCAGGCGGTCGATAATTGATCCCAGCTCCGGCCGGTGTTCGCGCAACTCGTCGACCGACAGGCCCGAGAGTTCGTACGGGAGCACCAGCCAGTCGTTCGTTTCATGCACGAAATAATCGGGTACTCGCAACGTCCTTTCGCTCGGCCGGTACCAGACCGACGCAACGCGAATATCGTGCGGAAGATTGCGACGTGTCTTGCGCGCCAGCTGGTCGATAACGGCCTGGACGCTCGAACCGGTGCTGTACACATCATCGACAATCAGCATTGAATGGTGCGCACACAGGTTCTCGAGCAGATATTGCAGGCCGTGCACGCGAATGGACTCGGCCTTGCTGACCATTTCATCGTAGCTCGCTGCGCCACGGTATGACGTGCGAATGGCGATGTGGTCTGTCTTTACGCCGAGAAAGTCGAGGCCTTCCTGCACGGCGATGCCGACAGCGCTTCCACCACGCCACAAGCCGACGAGAAAATCGGGCTTGAAGCCAGCCTGGGAAATCGTGGCAGCGAGCTTGAAAGAGTCTTTGAGAAAATCGTCCGCGGCGACGAATTTTTTAGTCATTGGTTTTTCCGAGCCTGCGGTGCGGTAGAATCCGGACAGGCATTATAACGACACAACAACAATAATGAACAAGATCGTACTATCGGCGCAGGATCTGCTCCACGACTCGTTCCGGCTTGGCCTTCGCGTGCTCGAAGACGGCTTCAAGCCGACAATGATCATCGCGATATGGCGCGGCGGGACCCCGGTCGGCATGGCTGTCCAGGAAATCATGGCCTACTGTGGGCTTGAGTCCGACCACATCGCCATTCGCACGTCGTCTTACATCGGCGTTGATCAGCGCGGCGCGGTCGCGGTGCATGGACTCAACTACATCATCAAGAAGATCTGCCACGATGACCGGGTGCTGATCGTGGATGATGTGTTCGACACCGGCAATACGATCAAAGCCGTCACCGATGAGCTGGGAAACCGTGCGCGTGGCAATACGCCGGATGATATTCGCATCGCGGTCCCCTGGTATAAGCCTGAACGCAACGAGACGGATATCGAACCGGACTATTTCGTTCGCGAGACTGCCGAGTGGCTCGTCTTTCCGCACGAGCTGGATGCACTAAGCCCCGAAGAGTTGCGCCAGGAGCGCCCGGAGATTGCCGCGATCATTGAGGGTGCCAAGGAACGACGGGAACCCGCCTGAGTACGAAGCGATGTTGCAAAGAATCTGCGTCTACTGCGGCTCGAGCCCGGGCAACGATGAGATCTACGCGCGCGCGGCTCAGGACCTCGCCAATGTGCTTGTTCAAAACAAGTTAGAGCTGGTCTACGGCGGCGCCACCAAGGGCACGATGGGCATTCTTGCAGACGCGGTACTCGAGCGCGGCGGAGCGGTGCACGGCGTCATTCCGAAAATGCTTGAAGAAAAAGAAATTGCACATACCGGGCTGACCAAGCTACACATCGTCGCGTCAATGCACGAACGTAAGTCAATGATGGCCGCGTTGTCCGATGGTTTCATCGCGTTACCCGGTGGTTTTGGCACGCTGGAGGAATTAGTCGAAATCGTGACCTGGGGCCAACTTCGATTTCACGAGAAGCCATGTGGCCTGCTCAATGTGAACGGCTACTTCGACAAACTACTCGGGTTCCTCGATCACATGCGGGACGAGGGTTTTCTGAAGCCGCTAAATCGCGCAATGCTGCTCGCGGATGACAATCCTGCGGGGCTGTTACGTCAATTCGAAACCTACGCCGCGCCGGCGACCGACAAGTGGTTGTAGGTGGAATGGCCAGCTGCAGCAATCCCTCAGAAAATCAGCCTGATTTTGCCTTTCGCTGGCGTGCGCAGATTTTGCGCAAACAGTGAGTACTGAATCCCGAGCCGACGGCCTTTGAGTTCATCGCCGACACAGATTCTTATCGGCAGCTCGAACACATCGATGGGTTCACCGGGCTGAATATCGCCAAGCTTGACCGAGATGTGTACCGAGTCGTCATGCAGAGTGACTGAAGGGTATCCAGCTTGCTCGGCCGGAGTCCTTTCGATGAACTTATCGTCGCGCGGAATTCGCGGCAGCTGCGTCGCGACGTGAAATGCGTTGTGGTTGGGCATCACGAGCGCGAGAGACGCATCGTGTATTTCCTCGTCACCCTGGTTCAAAAGCACGAGCTGTATCGGTGTGACGTTCTCTTCGAACAGGAAATACTGGTCCTGGTTCCTGTAGCGTCGTTCCAATTTCTGCATCTCTTCCACAATTTCATCCGTAGAGCGTTCTTCATACGGACTGTCAGTTCCGAACAGTCGAGCGTGAGTCAGGCGCGCGACGATCGTGTTCGACGCGGATGCGTGTACGCGTGTCTTTGCTTCGATTAGTTCGTGAAGTTTCGCGCTCGCGACCATAGAGGGAAGCTCGCCAAAGCTGCACGTGGCAACCCTGAGGTCTTTGTGAATAATGTCACCCGGGAATCCGATCTCGACGTTAGCGGCAGACACCGAGTCCTGGAACTTCCTCTCGAACAGAGACTGCAATTGTCGACGGCCAAGCTTCACGGCCCCGCTATTGATACGGGCATAGGCGTCGCCGCGTCGCAATTGTTCGGAGTGGTCGACGCGCATCATGTACGGGCGAACCTGGCAGTCACCAATTTCGAAAACGCCAACGCGTTCGCCCTCTATCGTCACGGGCTGATAACGAATACGAATCGGCGGCTCAATGTGATCGTTCGCCAGCGACTGGTAAGCAGGTTTTCCCGAGAAATCAGCACGATCGACGCCGTACATCCGCTTGCGATCTTTCTTGTCGAATTCGACGCCCGTAATGATGTAGCGCGTGCCCTCGACGGATGCGTTTGCCATCGCGATAACATCGCGCAGGAAACGCTCGACGCCCGCTTTGCCATAAGCACTTTTTTGAAACTGTACGGCAGTCGAAGGCGTCGCCGAGCGGACAATGCGGGCGAGACGGTTCATAACAGATGAACTATGACCGATTATGTTGAAACAGCGCCGGAACTATTCGTCATTTCTGAGAAATCAGGACCATGGCCGGTAAATCAATAGTCGAGATGCGATTGCGAGTCGCGCGTCATAGCGGCATTATTGACAAGCTAATTAACTGTTTTAAAAAGAAAAATGACGAAATTACCAAATTCTCTGGACAGCATCGCCACACCGTCGCCTGAAACGCTCGAAATCGAGGTTTTGGACCTCCTGATTCGGGAGTACGGATTGCGGGGCAAATTGTCGCCACTTGTCAGCGAACGGGACCAGAATTTTCGCCTGGATGCGACGGACGGGCGACAGTTCGTCGTGAAGATTGCGAACAGCGCGGAGCCTGCGCAAATTACCGACTTCCAGATCCAGGCCCTGTTGCACCTGGAGGCATCGGCTTGCACGGTCGTTGTGCCGAAACTGGTTCGCACTCGCACGGGAGAAGCGTCATCGAATATCGCAACTGCGGACGCGAGCAATGTACTGCGGGTCGTCAGCTACGTCCCGGGGCGGCCGGTTGAAGAATCCGTGCCTGGACCGGGACTCGCTTACGCCTTGGGCCAATGCCTTGCAGAACTCGACAGGGCGCTCGGCGATTTTTCGCACGCGGGAGAATCACAAGTCTTGCTTTGGGATATGCAACGAGCGAGCGAGCTGCGAGATTTGATGGCGCATGTTTCGGATCCCGATCTTCAGGCAACGGTGAATACCTGCCTAGACGATTTCGAAGAGCGGGCCGCGCCATTGTTTCCTGCATTGCGGAGCCAGGTGATCCATAACGATCTGAATCCGGGCAATATCCTGATAACGGATTCGGAGCCGGCAACCGTCGCGGGCGTCATCGACTTCGGCGACATGCTGCGTGCACCGCTTATCGTCGATGTCGCGATCGCGGCAGCGTATCTCCGGTCGACAGATGACGATGTGCTGGCGGCGATGCAGGCATTGATCTCAGGCTTCGACAGCATCGTGCCGCTCGAGGATCGGGAGTGCGAGCTGCTATTCGACCTGATTCGAATGCGCCTTGCCACGACAATTACGATCTTGTACTGGCGTAAATCGGCCCGCTCGGAGGAGGACGCCTACCTCAAGAAGGCGCTGCGAGAGCAGAGCTCGGAGCGCTTTTTGCGACACATCAATCGCATCTCACGGCAGGGTTTTGCGGACCGTGTTCTCACCTCGATAAAAGCCCTCTAAATCAACGACTTAATCGGGGATCCAGAGGGTCTCCCACACGCTTTAGTTTTCATTTTGTGAAATTCTGACCACGAGTGGCAAACCGGGGTCGCCAAAGCTGTGGATCAGTTCCCGGCAATCAATGGTTTGGCGACATAACATTGGCTTCATTCGGTTAAATCTGACAGGGATCCATGAGCTTCAATCTCGCTATTGCGGTGCTTCTGATGTTCAGTGCGGCGTGCTACCTCGCACTCGGCCTGCGCCTTGTGACGGCGAAGCGCGAGGTCGGCACGATGCCTATCGGCCTCTTGTTCCTGATTGTTAGTGCGTGGGTGGTTGGCGGCGCAATCGAGCTTCTCTCGACCTCGTTTTACTTTTTCTCGATCGGCCGCACGATGCACTTCGTCGGGACGGCCCTTCTCCCGGTTGCGGCCTACTTCTGCTTTCGCGAGTACACGGGTCGTAGCACATCGTTACACAGTATTGCGCTGCTCCTGACTATCCCGTTCGTGTCAATCACACTCGCGGCGACCAATTACTTCCATGAATTCATGTGGTTTCTTCCCATCGCGAATGATGCCGGGCAGTTCCTGACGCGGCCCGAACAATGGGGGCCGTGGTTCCTTTATGTACACGCACCGTACAGCTATATCGTGATCGGTGCCGCAATGCTGACGCTGCTAGCACACAGCACGGCTGTTGCACGCGCACACCGGCGTGGATTGTTTCTGCTTATCGCCGCCTGCTTCGCACCGCTGACCGCGACACTTGCATACGATCTTGGCTTCGGCCCGAATATTGTTTCTTTCGTGCCCTTCGTCTTTACTGTGATGTTGCCGATCTATGCCTGGCTCGTACTCGGTGAGCAGATCGTCGAATTTACGCCGTTGGCGTACGAGACCGTTTTTCAGAATATGCAGGACCCGGTCGTCGTTATTGATGACCAGGGACGAATTATCGGTCTGAATCGTGGTGCCGAGACCCTGCTTGACGTCTCCGAGACATCGGCCTTGCTCGAGCCACTCAATCACTACTTTGGTGAGGAATCGCCCGAGGTCTTCGAAGCGCTTGAATCGGGCGAGCCCAAGAAGATGATGACCAACACCGGACGATTCCTGCACGTGCAGACTTCGCCGATGTCATCCGACAGGGCTTCGCCGCGCGACGGTACAGTGATCATGTTTCGCGATGTCAGTGATGTCGAACGTGCGCAGGCCGAGGTTCGAGCCAGCGAAAAATTATTGCGGACACTCATCGACCATTCCGTAAATGGCATCGTGCGCCTGCGCTGGGCGCAGGATGAGGGTGATGACTTCCGAAAACTGCGCTGCATTTTTGCCAACGCCATGGCGGGCAAGTTTCTCCATGCCAAACGCGAGGACCTGATCGATTGCAGCGGAGAACAGATCGTCAAGATCGCTTGCAATGCCATGGAGCCTGATGAACTGGATGCGATGGTAGAGCACTTCCGACGCGCAACCGACGGCGGAGAGAATATCGACACCGAGGTTCACCATCAATCCGGTGGTTCGAACAAATGGCTACGTATGATCTGTGAACCGTTCGGGACCGATATCGCTCTTACACTTGTCGACATCACGGACGGCAAGGTCAAAGAGCGCCACATGGAGTCGATAGCCCTTTCGGATCCCCTGACGGGCGTCCTGAACCGACGCGGCTTCGAGCGCGACGGTTCGCAGCGTTTGACCGAGAGTGCTGATGATGCGACAGGTGCATTGCTGTTCATCGACCTCAACGACTTCAAGATCATCAACGACAGCCACGGGCACGAAATCGGTGACCAGCTGCTGACGATTGCGGCGAAACGGCTGCTCAAGAGCTTGCGATCGTGCGACATCATCGGCCGACCGGGTGGCGACGAGTTCGTGGTCCTGGTCCCCGACGTTACGGCCGAGATTGCCGATACCCTGGCCAATCGCGTGGCCACGGTGCTCGAAGAGCCCTATGTAATCGGCAAGTTCAAGTTGGACTGCGCCGCCAGCATCGGTCTCGCACTGTATCCGAAGAACGCAAATACTCTGACAGGCCTGATGCGAGAGGCGGACCAGGCCATGTATCGCGCCAAAGCCCGCTGCCGTGGCGTCACGGATATTCACAGCACGGACCTGCTCGAAAAAGCCATGTAATAATCCAACTTTCCCGTCGGTCTGATAGTCAGATTGATTATGGAGAAAGTCGCGCTCGGCGTCGCATTCGCCTACGCCAATCCCGATTACAAGGTTCGTCTGCCCGCTGATGAACTGCTAGCCGTAGTTCGGGAGATCGTGCAGTAAAGGGCACGGCAATGATAGGCTTTGTTTTGCCATGAAATCATTCTTCAGCAAAGCAACCAAGATCGAGTCAAATGAGGTCGCCGCGACATTATTGTCGTTCCTCTTCATTTTCTCGCTAATGTTGGCCTACAACATTATGAAACCGGTTCGCGATGCCATGGCGCCGGACTGGAGCGATGTCGAAACGGCGTGGCTCTGGACTTACAATTTCTTCTTCAGCATTGCGGCCGTCAGCCTGTACGGTTTCGCCGTGTCGCGGCTGCGACTCAAAATTTTGATTCCCGGCGTCTATGCGTTTTTCGCGGTTTCGTTCGTCTTATTCTATGTCGGCGCGAGTGCTGTTGACGACACCCGCCTCATCGATAAGTCCTTTTTTCTCTGGATCAGTGTTTTCTCACTGTTTCACGTGTCCGTGTTTTGGAGCCTGATGTCGGACCTGTACACGAAGCATCAGGCACCACGACTTTTCGCGTTTATCGCAAGTGGCGCGAGCATAGGGACGATCGCAGGATCGTCGGCGACGCTGGTTCTTGCCGAATTGGTGGGCACCCTAAATTTAATGCTGATCGCTGCCGTGATACTAGTGGCGATCGTGCCGATCGTGGGGATCTTGTACCGCCTGAAGGCGACGCGGATGCACACAGCCAGCGACCTGACAAACAGTGAGGCCATCGTAAGCGGCAACCCGTTCGCCGGCTTCCGGGATTTCGTGCGCAATCCTTATCTACTCGGGATCGCGCTCTTCATATTTCTGTATACGTCCATCGGGTCGTTCGCCTGGTTCGAAATCAAAAACCTGATGGAACCGTTCACGCGCGACGAGCGAACGCAAATGTGGGCCGCTATCAACCTGACGATCAATTTGCTGGCGATCGGCACGGCCGTGTTTGCGACCGGACGCATCGCGACACGATTCGGGCTGGCAACGACACTTGCGCTCGTTCCAATCGCGGTGACGGTCGGATTCCTGGTAGTCGCGGTCAATCCAGTCCTGGCTGTCATCATCATGACCTGGGTCGTGTTAAAGGCCGGCAACTACTCTATTACGCGGCCGGGTCGCGAGATGCTTTACACGCTCGTCAGTCGTGAAGAGCGTTTCAAGGCCAAGCCCGTCATCGATATCGTCGTCTACCGTGGTGGAGACACCCTCGCCGGGTGGTCGTTTACCGGACTTACGATGGGCCTCGGGCTGGGCATGGGCGCCGTGGCTGTAGTCGGCGCGCTAATCGCCGTGGCCTGGGCCGCAGTCGGCATTTATCTAGGCCGCAATTACAAACAGAAATCAGAATCCATTAACGAGGAAGAAGCACATGGCGCTACGTAACACGACCGCTGAATTCGGATCATTGGCCAAATGGCTGCATTGGCTGATCGCCATTGGTCTGGTTGTCATTTTCTACATGGGGTTGGAACAGGCCGGTATGGAGCGCGGACCTGAGAAGACAGAAATGCGCGTGATTCACGGCTCGATCGCGTTGCTGGTCTTTGTACTGATGACGGTGCGGCTCATCTGGCGATTCATGAATGAAGTGCCGGGCCATCCAGATGGTATGCCCGCACTGCAGCGCGCAGCCGCGACATTGGTGCATTGGGCTATTTACATCGCCGTCTTTTTGCAATTGGTCTCGGGGCCCATAACGATCGCGACGGGCGGCGGCGCAATCTCTTTTTTCGGCCTGTTTTCTTTTTCATTGCCTGTCGAAGAGAGCGAAGAAGTGCACCACTTCTGGGAGGAGGTTCACGAGTTTTCCTGG
>WTCH01000238.1 GCA_013138675.1 Woeseiaceae bacterium
ACCTGGCTGGCGGCACCGGGGACCTCGCGATCAAGTTTGCGCGCCAGGTCGGGCCTCACGGCCATGTCGTCCTGGCCGACATCAATGCCGCAATGCTCGAACAGGGACGGCGCCGTCTCACTGATGCAGGTATCGCGGGCAATGTGACGATTGCCCAGGTCAATGCGGAAAGCCTGCCCTTCGATGAGGCGTCTTTTGACCGCGTCACGATCGCCTTCGGACTGCGCAACGTCACGGACAAGAATGCAGCCCTGCGCTCGATGTACCGCGTCCTCAAGCCGGGCGGCAAGGCGCTGATTCTCGAATTCTCACAACCGATGAAGTCGCTGAAGCCAGCCTATGACCTGTATTCGTTCAAAGTGCTGCCATTTATCGGCAAGTTCATTGCCGACGACCAGGACAGTTACCAGTACCTGGCGGAGTCGATTCGCATGCATCCGGACCAGGAAACACTGCTCGGCATGATGCAGGACGCCGGCTTCGAGCGTTGCCGCTACCAGAACCTCGCGGGTGGCATTGTCGCCCTGCACATCGGCTACCGTATTTAGGTACACGGCAATGGATCCTCTCGAGAAACTGTTGCGCCCGCTCACAACCGTCCTGAACCGCAATATCAGTGAGACGACGCCGGCGCGCGAGTTGTGCCAGCGACTCGACGGCAAGACCGTTGCCATACGTGTACGTGACACGGCCCTGGCCATGTACTTCGAGATTAGCGACGAGGTGCTGACGCTGAAGGCGGAGTTCGAATCCGATCCCGACGTCATCCTGACCGGATCGCTGCTGACGCTTGCGAGAATGGCCGGACCAAAGGACGAGTCTGCCGGCGAGGTCGCGGTTCGTGACGGGGCCCTGGATATTACCGGCGACGCCTACACAGCACAGTCGTTTCAGAAATTGCTGGGTTACGCGAAGCCCGACTTCGAAGAAGAGCTGTCATACGTTGTCGGTGATGCCGCGGCACATCGGGCAGGCACGCTGGTGAAAGGTTTTGCAGACTGGGCGAAGGACGCTCGATCCACCCTGGGAGCCAATATCCGCGAGTACCTCCAGGAGGAAGGTCGCGACGTTCCAAGTCGCTACGAAGTTGAAAAGTTCGGCAGCGCCGTCGACTCGTTGCGTGATGACGTGGCACGACTCGAAGCTCGCATCAAGCGCCTGGCAGAGCGCGTCTGATCATGCACCGCGTCCAGACAATCCGACGAATGATCAGCATCCAGCGCGTACTGGTGAAGTACGGCCTGGATGACGTCATCAAAAAGACTCACCTTCTCCGGCCGCTACGATTTCTTTTCTACGTGCTGCCCAGGCGGCGCGACACCTCAGCGCCGATCGGTGAACGTATCCGACTGGCTCTCGAGGAGCTGGGCCCTATCTTCGTCAAGTTCGGCCAGGCGATATCAACACGCCGCGACCTGTTGCCACCGGACATCGCCGACGAGCTGGCGAAGCTGCAGGACGAAGTCCCGCCGTTTCCTGCCGATGAGGCCGTCGAGATTCTCAACGCGGCCTACGGCAAGTCGGTCGATGACGTCTTCAAGCGCTTCGATACCGAGCCGTTCGCCGCGGCATCGATTGCACAAGTTCACACCGCGCAGTTGCATGACGGCCATGAAGTCATCGTCAAGCTGCTGCGCCCGGGCGTGCAAGAGCAGATCGAGCAAGATCTCGACGTCATGCGCACGATTGCCGGTCTCGCTGACCGCTACTGGGAGCACGGCAAGCGCCTGCGCCCGCTCGAACTTGTCGCAGAGTATGAGCAAACGATCATCGACGAACTCGACCTCATGCGTGAGGCCGCCAATGCCGCGCAACTGAAACGCAACTTCTCCGGTTCGGACATGCTTTACGTGCCGGATGTCTACTGGGATTACTGCCGCCCCGAAGTGCTCGTTCAGGAGCGCATCTACGGCATCCCGATCAGCGATATGGCCGCACTGCGCGAAGCGGGTACAAATATCCAGGTGCTCGCTGAAAACGGTGTCGAGATTTTCTTCACCCAGGTGTTTCGCCACAATTTCTTTCATGCCGATATGCACCCGGGCAACATTTTTGTTATCGCGACGGATCCGGACAAGCCGATGTACGCTGCCGTCGATTTCGGCATTGTCGGCACACTGAATCCTTCGGATCAGAAATACCTTGCCAATAACTTCCTCGCGTTTTTCGACCGCGACTATCACCGCATCGCGAAATTGCACATCGATTCGGGTTGGGTGCCCGAGGGCACTCGTATCGACCAGCTCGAAACGGCAGTTCGCACGGTCTGCGAACCCATCTTCAACAAACCGCTCTCGGAAATTTCGTTCGCACAGGTGCTGATGCGACTGTTTCGCGTGGCGCAGCGCTTCAACGTCGAGATTCAGCCGCAGATGATTTTGCTGCACAAGACGCTCTTCAATATCGAGGGCCTTGGGCGGGAGTTGTACCCACAGCTCGATCTCTGGAAGACCGCACATCCGGTCCTGAAGCAATGGATGAACGAGCAGGTAGGGCCAAAAGCGATACTCGAGGACCTGCGCGAAAACCTGCCACAACTTCGCGGCATACTGAAAGAGCTGCCGGTCGTACTCAAGACTCTCGCGGCGTTTCTCGAAAAAGTCGCAAAAGACGACGGGAAAACGCAGGAATGATCCTGCCCCACGTCGCCAGGTTCCTCTTGTGGCTTGGTGGCTGGACGGTTGTGGGCGACGCGCCGAATGTTCGCAAGGCGGTACTGATAGCCGCACCACATACTTCGAACTGGGATGGCTTCTGGGCCATTGTCTTCAAGGTTTATATCGGCCTTAAAATTCACTGGTTCGTCAAGGATTCGATGTTCTGGTTCCCGATGAGTTCGCTCCTCGGCATCAATGGTGCGATTCCTCTTGATCGCAAACGGTCGCGCTCGGCCGTGGCCCAGGCTATTGCCGCGTTCGACGAGAACGAGGATTTCTATTTCGGCCTCGCCCCGGAGGGCACTCGCAGCAAAACGCCCGGCTGGAAGAGTGGCTTTTACCGTATCGCCGAGGGGGCCAACGTCCCCGTCGTGCTCGGGTATCTCGACTACGGCAAGAAGCAACTCGGGCTTGGGCCTGCCGTCACGCTCACCGGTGATCGTGACATGGACCTGGCTGTTATCGGATCTTTCTACTCCTCGATTTCGGGCCGCTGGCCTGAGAAAACGTGCCCGATCAAATTCACCCGCTAGATCTCGCAATGAATGAAAACGACAAGCCATCGAGACCTCATCGTCCGATCCGCAGTTTTGTGCGTCGCGCGGGCCGGCTCACGGCGTCACAACAACGTGCACTCGACGAACTATGGCCCGAACTCGGGCTCGACTTCAGCCCCAAACCACTGGACTTCGCGCTGCTGTTTGGTCGCGAGGCTCCCATCATTCTCGAAATCGGGTTTGGCAATGGCGTCTCACTGGTCGCACAGGCCGCTGCATCGCCGGAGAAGAACTTTGTGGGCGTCGAGGTTCATG
>WTCH01000133.1 GCA_013138675.1 Woeseiaceae bacterium
CTAACAATGCGCACGACATAGCACAAGGTGGCGTGTATCATTGCGTGCGCCTCGCCGGACGGCGATGATGCACCAGGAAAAAGCAGGAATTCCCCGTGTCACTCGATAAAGATCAAGTCCAGCACATTGCGATGCTGGCGCGACTCAAATTGGCCGATGACGAGTTCGCTGAAACCGTCGATAAACTGTCCCGGATCGTGGATTTCGTGGACCAGTTGTCGCAGGCGGACACGGGCGACGTCGTACCGATGGCCCATCCGCTGAACCAGGCCCAGCGCCTGCGCGCTGACGTGGTGACCGAGACCGTCGATCGGGACCATTTTCAGGAAAATGCGCCTTCGGTCGAGGGTGGCTTTTACCTTGTGCCGAAGGTCCTCGAGTGATGAGCCGGGACCTGCACGCACAAACCCTGACAGAACTTGCGGCAGGTCTCGAGCGGGGCGATTTTACGTCTGTTGAGCTGACCGAGGATCTGCTTGGCCGCATCGACAGCCACAACGCAACCCTCAATGCATTTGTCACGGTGACGGCCGAGCGCGCGCTTGCCGCCGCGAAAAGCGCCGACGAGGCACGGGTGGCCGGCAAGGCCGGCGTACTGAATGGACTGCCGCTGGTTCATAAAGACATTTTCTGTACCCGGGACGTGCTCACCACCTGTGGTTCTCGAATGCTCGAGAACTTTATCTCGCCCTACGATGCGACCATCGTCGAAAGACTGGCTGGCGCGGGGGCCGTTGTACTCGGCAAGACCAACATGGACGAGTTCGCGATGGGTTCGTCGAACGAGACGAGCTACTTCGGACCCGTCAAAAATCCCTGGGATCTCGAATGCTCGCCGGGCGGCTCGTCGGGCGGTTCGGCCGCCGCGGTCGCGGCACGCCTCACGCCGGCAGCGACAGGCACGGATACCGGCGGTTCGATCCGCCAGCCGGCGGCCCTGACGGGTACCGTCGGCCTGAAACCGACCTATGGACGCGTATCGCGCTACGGCATGATCGCGTTCGCATCGAGCCTCGATCAGGCCGGCGTCATTACGCGTTCGAGCGCGGATGCAGCTTTGCTGCTCGGTGTCATGGCTGGATTCGACGAGCGTGATTCGACCAGCCTCGATCACCCGGTACCGGATTACACGGCTGCACTGTCAGGTTCAGTCAAAGGACTACGTGTAGGCGTAGTGCGCCAGCATTTCGATGAGGGTCTGGATGAGAGAACCGGCACTGCGGTTCGCGAAGCGCTCGCAGTGCTCGAAGCGAACGGCGCCGTACTGACCGAGGTCGACATGCCGAACCTCGACCTGTCGGTGCCAACCTATTACGTGGTGGCACCGGCTGAGTGTTCCTCGAACCTGTCGCGTTTCGATGGCGTGCGTTTCGGGCGTCGTGCCGAGAACCCCGAAGATCTCCTGGACCTCTACTGCCGCAGCCGCGGCGAAGGCTTCGGCGCTGAGGTCAAGCGCCGCATCATGACCGGTACTTACGTGTTGTCCGCCGGTTACTACGATGCGTACTACCTCAAGGCGCAGCAAGTGCGGCACCTGATCGCGGACGATTTCCATCGAGCCTTTGAAAATGTCGATGTCATTGCCGGCCCGACAGCGCCGACGCCGGCGTTTAAGCTCGGCGACAAGACCGATGACCCAATCACGATGTACCTGAACGACATCTACACGATCGGCGCCAACCTCGCCGGTCTGCCCGGCCTGTCGACACCTTGCGGTTTCGTCGATGGCTTGCCCGTTGGCCTGCATCTCGTCGCGCCTCACTGGGGTGAGGAGACACTTCTGCGTTGTGCTCATCAATACGAGCAGCTGACCGACTGGCACATGATTTGTCCGGAGGACTTCTCATGAGCAGTGCGTGGGAAGTTGTTATCGGTCTCGAGATCCATGCGCAGCTGGCGACCTCGAGCAAGATATTCTCGGGTGCGTCGACAGCCTACGGCGCGGAACCGAACACCCAGGCATGCCTGGTCGACCTGGGCTACCCGGGCGTGCTGCCGGTTCTGAACAAAGAAGTTGTGCGCATGGCAACAATGTTTGGACTGGCCGTCGATGCGACGATCGCACCGCGTTCTGTTTTTGCGCGCAAGAACTACTTCTACCCGGATCTGCCAAAAGGCTACCAGATCAGCCAGCTCGAATTGCCGATCGTGGAGTTCGGCGAACTCTTTATTACCGACGCGGATGGCAACGAAAAGCGCATCGGCATCACGCGCGCACATCTTGAAGAGGATGCAGGCAAGTCGGTTCACGAAGGATTCGATAAATCGTCCGGCATAGACCTGAACCGGGCCGGCACGCCGTTACTCGAGATCGTATCCGAGCCGGACCTGCGTTCCGCCAAGGAAGCCGTTGCCTATATGCGCAAGATCCACACGATCGTGCGCTACCTCGGAATCTGTGATGGCAACATGCAGGAAGGCTCGTTCCGCTGTGATGCCAACGTCTCGGTTCGCCCGCGCGGGCAGGAAGAGCTCGGCACACGCGCCGAAATCAAAAACCTGAACTCCTTCCGCTTCATCGAGCGCGCGATCAACATCGAGGTGGAGCGCCAGATCGAAGTCATCGAAGACGGTGGCAAGGTGGTGCAGGAAACGCGCCTGTACGATTCGGTCAAGGACGAGACGCGCTCGATGCGCTCGAAAGAAGAAGCCAACGACTATCGCTACTTCCCTGACCCGGATTTGCTGCCCGTCGAGATTGATGCGGCGTACATCGAAGCGGTCCGCGAGACTCTGCCCGAGTTGCCGGCTGCCAAGCAGCAGCGCTTTGTGGCCGACTACGGCATTCGCGAGGATGACGCCGCAATTCTGACTGCATCACGAGCGCTTGCCGCCTTCTTCGAAGACGTCGTCGCGTCAACGCAGGGCAAGGCGCAGGGCGTCGCCAATTTCGTCATTGGCGATCTTGCTGGTGCGCTGAATCGTGATGGTCTCGATATCGAACAAAGCCCCGTGTCGACGGCGGCGGTTGCGGGTCTGCTCGATCGCATCAAGGACAACACGATCTCCGGCAAGATTGCCAAGGAAGTCTTCGAAGCCATGTGGGCAGGCGAGGGTACGGCCGATGAGATCATCGAGGCGAAGGGCCTCAAGCAGATCACGGACTCATCGGCCATCGAGGCCATCGTCGACAAGGTCATCGAAGCGAATCCCGGCCAGGTCGCCGAGTACAAGGCCGGCAAGGACAAGCTGATCGGCTTCTTTGTCGGTCAGGTCATGAAAGAAACCGGCGGCAAGGCCAACCCTGGCCAGGTCAACCAGGTTCTCAAGCAGAAGCTTGGCTGATACGCGCCGCGGCCTGCCGTTCGCACATGGCTATGAGTGCCAGTCCCGAATCCGTTAGCCGATAAT
>WTCH01000299.1 GCA_013138675.1 Woeseiaceae bacterium
ACGTAAATATCAGCAGTCCCAGGCCAACACCGCCAAACACGAATAGAAAAATCGATTTGAAGCCGACCATGCCCCAACGAACGCCACGGTCGATAATTGCCTGCGACGGATCATTCGGATCGACATAAACAAGGATCGATTCGCCGCCAGTATGAGCGCGACTCAGGTTGTTACCCATCTCCTGCTGGTAACGACCGATGTTGTCAGAGCCGCTCGACAGTCCGACGCGGTCGGCCACGAAGGTCTGTCCCTGGATGTCATAGGTATATCGAGCGTAAGCCTCATACGTGTAGGTGTCGTCGCCGCGATGGCTGGTGTAGCCGCCACTGAGCAGCCGTGCCTCGACCTGCACCCAGCCTTCAGTCTGAAACGCCTCCACGAAGACATTACTGACCGACCACAGCATCCACACGCCGGTGCCAAAAAACGGTAGCGCGAAGATGGACATGACGATCTTGCCTTTCATGGGCCCAACCCTAGCAATAGAAGGATCGACATACTGTGAGATTGGTTTGACTGTAGGAGCGGCTTTGCCCAATGGGGCCACACCGTGAGCCGCGAATTTCGGGGCTGAAGCCCCTCCTACAAGGTGATTATTCAGCGCTTCGGCAGGTCTTTCTCAATGAAATCAGCAATTTATCGTGCCGTGCGAGCAACCTGGCGTACGGCGCTTCGTGCTCGCCGTCATTGGCCAGCAGTAGTTCACGGGTCTGCCGTTTGTCCGCAGTACTCCAGGTTGCCGGCTGCACAGAAGCAACGATCGGTGCCAAAGCGAGTGAGCCACATTGGGCGGAACGCGACCCGAGGTCTCGAGCGAGTTTTCTGGCAACAGCTGCAGCCGACTCACGGCGCGTCTTTCCGTCGGCCGCGCCAAGAACTTCCGTGGCGAGCATTGAGCTCGTTTCAATCCAGCGCTCATCGAACAGTTCTGATGCACGGGCGCCAGGCAAGGTCAGGTGCATGTCACAGCTGGCCAGTTTTCGAAGTGTCTTGATGTCACTTCGGTATTTTCGATTGCGTCGAATGCGCGCATCTTCACGCAGCGCGAGTTTGCGAACGGCCGGCAGAACAGGCCGGTAACCGAGGCGATAATAAAACCAGAACGCGCCACTTTTCAGCGCCTCCGAATTGTCGCCGCCGAACTGGTAGGGGTTGGCAATGAAGCGCGTACAGCCGACCAGCGCATGGTAAACACGCATAACCTGCGTCCACAGGAAAGCCGCTTCACTGCCACGGAATTCATCGAAAATATTTACGCCCGTGTTGACCTGCTTGAACAGCACGCTCGACCCGCCATAGCCGATCGGCACACCGTTCGACAGAATCAGGTAGCCCATCGTGCATTCAAGCGGGAAGCGATGCACGGGCAGCAATCCAAACACAGCAATGGAAATGCCTTCACCCACGTCGGCCAGGTACACCTCGCGGGGATTTGCGTAATTGAAGTGATAGGTCTCGCGATAGCGCACGGCAAGAGAGGCCATCGCAACATCAATGAGCCTCGCGCCTTCTCGCGGGGATAGCGTCCGCATCTTTGCCAGCGGTCGCATGATTTCGTTTTTTGGCAGGCGCGGTCGTCCGCGCATACCGTTTTCCCGCGTTGCTGGTCGTGTGACGGTTAGCGCGTTCCTGGCCTTCGAGTAACGACTGCCCACCAGGTTCCAGACCAGCGGAATCTCGGCGGCGTCGTAGAGCTGAGTCCAGAACGGGCGCAAACGCTTATTAGTGAGTTGGGCCATCAGCCAGTCGAAGTCCGTCCCCCGGCTGCACCCCGAGGGCACGTGGCCGGCGCGGACCGTGTCGATCCAGTCGCGGCTGCTAACCCAGCCGCTGTCGAAATACTCGTCTTCGGACGGTTGTCGGATCTGCGTCAGCAACTCGTCGAGGCGTGACGTGTCATCAAGTTCATTCCAGTCGATCGACAATTCGCCTGGGCAGCGTCGTGCCAGCCAGCGAGCGACTTCAAACGAGAAACTGTAGTGAATGGGTTCCTCCTGTGCGTCGCGCAGGCCGGCCACAGCCTCTTTGTGACGGGCGTCGGACTCAGGAAATGCTAGCTCAAACAATGACATGGTCCGGTTGATGCTAGGGAAGTGGAGAGGATGGGCAATAGGTAAATGCCGTTGTAGGAGCGGCTTCAGCCGCGACAGTCGCGGCTAAAGCCGCTCCTACTGTTGGAATCTTTCCGCTATAATTGCCGGCTGGCATGCGAAAGTGGCGGAATTGGTAGACGCGCTGGCTTTAGGTGCCAGTGGGGTAACCCGTGAGAGTTCGAGTCTCTCCTTTCGCACCACGTTCGTTAATGTAACATATTGAAATTATTACACGAAATTCGAAACGGGCGGCTGCAATAGTCGCCCGATGATCGTTAGAGGGAAGCAACATGCAGGTTACTGTTGAGTCGACCGGAGCACTGGAACGTCGTATGCGCGTCGAGCTGCCGGGCGAGCGTATCGAGCAGGAAATCAATTCACGTCTGAAGACGGTTGGTCGCACCGCCAAGCTGAAGGGATTTCGACCTGGCAAGGTGCCGGCGAAAGTCGTCAAGCAACGCTATGGCAAGGCGGTCCGTAAGGAAGTGCTCTCCGAGCTGATGCAAAAGAGCTACACCGATGCCGTGATGCAGGAGAACCTGAATCCGGCCGGCGGACCGAAGATCGAAACCGAGGACAACGAGGATGACAGCAATTTTGCCTACGTTGCGACCTTCGAGATCATGCCGAAAGTTGAACTCAAGGATCTCGACAAGATTACTGTTGAGATTCCCGAGGTCACGATCGCAGAGAGCGACATGGACGACATGATCCTAAGGCTGCGAAAACAAAAAGCGACCTGGGAAGAAGTGGACCGCAAGAGCGACGATGGCGACAAGGTGGTCGTTGATTTCAACGGCACGTTGAAAGGCGAAGAGTTCGAAGGCGGCAAGGGCACCGAAGTGCCGGTCATTCTCGGTCAGGCCCAGATGTTGCCGGACTTCGAAAAGGCGCTGTTCGGTATCAAAGCCGGCGACGAAAAGACCTTCAAGGTGAAGTTCCCGAAGGACTATCACGCCGATGAACTTAACGGCAAAAAGGTCGACTTCGCCATCAAGGTGCATCGCGTGGAAGAAGAAGTATTGCCGCCAGTCGATGATTCGCTGGCCGACGCGTTCGAGGTCAAGGACGGCGGCCTCAAGAAGTTCCTGGATGACGTCAAGGAAAACATGGAGCGCGAAGCAGAGCAGAAGCTCAAAGGTGATGTGCGCGAGCAGATCATGAATGCGTTGCTGGAATCCAATCCGCTCGAAATTCCGAACACGCTGAAGCAGCAGGAGGCTCACTCAATGCAGCACGATGCGATGCAGCGTATGGGCGTCGAGGACCATGATCAGGCACCACCCATCGAAAACTTCTCGGAAATGGCGGAGAAGCGTGTCCAAATCAGCTTGCTAATCGGCCAGTTGATTACCGACCAGAAGCTCACGGTCGACGCCGAAAAGGTCCACGAGCGCGTCGAGGAAATGTGTGCCGGCTACGAAAATTCGGAAGACATGGTCAACATGTACCTGGGCAACCAGCAGGTCATGCAGCAGGTTGAGCCCATGGTGCTCGAGCAGCAGGCGCTGGACTGGCTTCTTGAAAACGGCAAAAGCAGCACAAAGAAAGTGGGATTCACCGAGTATATGAATCCCTAAGCTCACACATTCGTGAGAAAATAATCACAGCTGAATGAGACAGGAATAGCTAATGAGCGCACAGGCATTAAATCTCGTACCGATGGTCGTCGAACAAACGGCGAGGGGCGAGCGGGCGTACGATATTTATTCGCGGCTTCTCAAGGACCGACTCATTTTCATCGTCGGCCCGGTCGAAGACCAAATGGCCAATCTTATCGTGGCGCAGCTTTTGTACCTCGAGTCCGAAAATGCCGACAAGGACATTCACCTGTACATCAACTCGCCAGGCGGTGTGGTGACGGCAGGCCTGTCGATTTACGACACGATGCAGTTCATTAACTGCGATGTGAGCACGATTTGTTGTGGCCAGGCCGCCAGCATGGGTGCATTGCTCCTCGCCGGTGGCACCAACGGCAAGCGCTTCGCATTACCGCATTCGCGGGTCATGGTGCACCAGCCGAGTGCAGGCTTTCAGGGCCAGGCGACGGATATCGATATCCACGCCAAGGAGACTCTCGAGCTCAAGGCACGCCTCAATGCGATCATGGCCAAGCACACAGGTCAGCCGATCGAGCGGATCGAGAAAGATCTCGAACGCGACAACTTCAAGAGCGCGGAAGAAGCCAAGGATTACGGACTCATAGACACAGTGCTGGCCGAACGTAAGGACATGAAGGAGTCCGGAAAGGACTGATCCCTTATATTTCAATGGCTTATATCTTCTGCCTGTCCTTTTTGGGACACGGTGCTTTGCACCCCGAAAAGCCGCGTGATATACACACACCCAAGCGCTAACACGCTGATTTTTATGTAACAGAGGCCACTACTGTATGAGCGACGAAACCCGCGGTAAGAACGAGGACGGCAAACTCCTCTATTGTTCTTTTTGCGGCAAGAGCCAGCACGAGGTTCGCAAGCTGATTGCGGGTCCTTCTGTCTTTATTTGCGACGAGTGTGTCGAGCTCTGCAATGACATCATTCGTGAAGAGCTTGAGGATACGGGCGAGGCCGGGCAGGACAAGCTGCCCAAGCCCAAGGAAATCAAGGGTATTCTCGACGAGTACGTCATTGGCCAGAGCCGTGCCAAGAAAGTACTCGCGGTTGCGGTTTACAACCATTACAAGCGTCTCAATGACCGCCTCGACGAGCGCGGCAAGGAAACAATCGAGCTCGCCAAGAGCAATATCCTGCTGATCGGCCCGACGGGCTGCGGCAAGACGCTGCTGGCTGAAACACTGGCCAGGCTGCTCAATGTACCTTTTACGATCGCGGACGCGACGACGCTCACCGAAGCAGGCTATGTGGGTGAGGATGTCGAGAACATCATTCAGAAGCTCCTGCAGAAGTGCGACTACGACGTCGACAAGGCGCAGACCGGTATCGTCTACATCGACGAGATCGACAAGATTTCGCGCAAGTCAGATAACCCGTCGATCACGCGCGACGTGTCAGGCGAGGGCGTACAGCAGGCACTCCTGAAGTTGATTGAGGGAACAATTGCCTCCGTACCTCCCCAGGGCGGTCGCAAGCACCCGCAGCAGGAATTCCTGCAGGTTGATACGGGCAACATCCTGTTTATCTGTGGCGGTGCTTTTGCAGGCCTCGACAAGATCATCCTGAATCGTTCCTCCAAGAGCGGCATCGGCTTCGTTGCCGACATCAAGACCGAGGAGAACGAGCAGTCAATCGGCGAGCTTCTGAATGAAGTCGAGCCGGAAGACCTGATCCGATACGGACTTATTCCTGAATTCGTTGGCCGTTTGCCCGTCGTGGCGACGCTCGAGGAACTTGACGAGGATGCCCTCATCCAAATCCTCCTGGAGCCGAAAAACGCGCTGACGAAGCAATACCGCAAGTTGTTCGAAATGGAAGGCGTGGAACTCGAGTTTCGCGACGACGCACTCGCAGCTGTGGCGAAACGCGCCATGGAGAGGAAGACGGGTGCACGTGGACTTCGCACGATCCTAGAAAATGTGCTGCTCGATACGATGTACGACTTACCGTCATCGACGAGCGCAAAGAAAGTGGTCGTGGATGAAGC
>WTCH01000229.1 GCA_013138675.1 Woeseiaceae bacterium
TAACCGTATCGAAAATTACCTGGATATAGCGTTGAATGAACGCGACCCGGAAGCGCTCAAGGCGGCTATTCAGGCGCTGCCGAAAACGAATATCGCTGCTATCGCGCTTTATGCCCCGGTGCTGACCGAGTTTGACTCGCCCGAGCGAATCCTGTCCATGCTGCGCGACGTTTACCTGGATGAGAATCTGCAATGGCCAAGAAAGCTTCACGACATTGCCATGGTGGCGGCGTATTTCGGCGATCCGCAATTCGCACTGAAAGTCAAAGGCCAGGAGGTTCGCACCAGCTCAGCTCGTTTGGCCGCGCTCTGGTATCCCGTCATGTCTGAAGTTAGACAATTGCCGGAATTCAAAAAACTCGTCACTGATTTAAACCTGGTCGAGTATTGGCGTGCCTATGGCTGGGCGGATGCTTGCAGGCCACTGGGTGACGATGATTTCACCTGCATCTGAAACATCACCGAAAGCATAAATGTCCGCTTCTCTTTTGGCCGTAAGCAGCCCCTGGAAACTCCGGAAAACTTATGCTTTGAGCGACCGCTATTGGTGAAAGCAGACGCTCGACGTTTACCCCGAGGGCACGTGGTCCGCGGAAACGCCACACGAATGTCCGCTAAACAGGTGTCCAACCGCCAGGTTCCAGTCCATGCGCTCGCCGGCATACCACTGGCTACGGCAGGTATCGGCATCAATTCCGCGGTCGAAGAATTCTCGATCCAGCCACTCGTTGATATCGTCTTCGCCAACTGTTGGAAGTAGCGACCAATGCGGCAACGGTGTGTTGCGCTGATCTTTGAAGATCAATTTACCGGCTGCTGTCTTCTCACAGCCAAAACCACCTTCATGAACCAGGTGATGGTGATGCCGGCAGAGCAGAACCAGGTTATCCAGGTTGGTCTCTCCGCCATCTGCCCAGTGTTCTATGTGGTGTCCATCGATAAACTTGTCATTGGTGCAGCCCGGGAATCGACATCCTTTGTCTCTCATGCGCAACGCGCGTCGCATAGCGGGTGGAATTGAGCGTGTTTTTCGGCCTATCGCCAGCGGTTCACCGTTGTCGCTCTCTTTGATTCCTAAAACAGAACTATCGCAGGCAATACGTCGAGACGTTTCCGCGGAAACGTGTGGACCGTTCTCCAGGTGAGACGTTTCCGCGGAAACGTTTGTCGCGGCTGAAGCCGCTCCCACAGGTGAAACGTCGACTGTGGCCGAGTTTGTGGCAGCAACATGCACCACGACCTGGTATCGGTCCGCGGTGCTGTTCGCAACCGGCTCCGTGTTCATGTAGGTCTCTGCAACCTCGGCAAGTGCATCCGCGCGGCGCGTTGCGACCGGAGTTGGTTCGGGCGTTTGCCCCGAGGGCACGTGGTCCGCGGACCACGTGCCCTCGGGGTAAACATCTTTCGCGGCTGGTCCCTCTCGCACATCCCTGTGCTCCGGGACATTAGGCCGTCCTGGCCAACAAGCCGCTCGCACAGAAGCTGCTTCGAACTGTTTCTCCATGGCCATCTCGAGAGCCTTGACGATCAGCGCGCCCTGCTCCGCAGGGAAGCGCCCCTTAATGACCAGGCAGCCGTCGTGGTCGTAGTGATAGCTTATCTGGCGGTTGTCGTGGCGTTCTTTCGCGGCCTCGGTGTCCTGGAGGCGCTCTGCGCGTCGGTACAGCCTGACGAGCTTTTCCACATGATGTGCCGTGCCATGTTTGGAAATCATCAGCAGGTAGTCCTCGTCTGCCTCCCCGGCTATACGGGTGACCGCCCTGACCTTGGAATAGCTAATAGCACCCTTGGCGAACCGTGCATCGATCTTTGGCAGACGACCCAACGCGTGGGCGACGCGCACCCGCTCGCGTGCCGTGTTCATGTTGATGCCACATTTGAAGTTGAGCCAGTAAGCGCAGCTATGAAAGCCCAGATGGGCCCAACCCTCCTGCTCATCGAACTCCCGGATCAGGGTCAGCAGGCGATGCTCTGCCGCATAGATGTAGCTGCATAGTTCACTGATTTTCGCACCGAGACGCTCGGCGACTTCCTGTTTGCAGGGCATGATTTTCACCGCTTCATTTGCATACTGTTTATTTGTACAGTATACGCTTAAGCGGTTGTTTCTGAAAGGAAACTAGCCCTTTTTAGCTCGTCTTTTTCGGTCAGCCCGCAAAGAAATAGAAATACACGCCCAGGATGACGGCGATAGCGACGACCATCTTGATCATACCGCCGGCGCCGCCCTCCTCGACCATGCCCGAAGTCGCACCTGACTCTCCACGCCTTGCCCTTGTGAGACTGTCGACGACGTCTTTGGCTTCTTTAAGACCGAGTCCGCTTTCCTCGCGAAGTATTTTTATCGCTTCAATCTTGCGCCCAGCGTCAATGGCCGCGATCACCTGATCGGATATTTCCAGGTCGTTGTAATTCACTGTCAGGCAGCCACTACGTCTAGCAGGACATAGCGCAGCAATACCTCGTAACTGCCTTTGTCCAGTTTCATTCCGACCGGCAACTCCAGTGTGTGAATCGGCGTGTCATCGACCTCGCAGATTTCCTGGAACATTATTCCGTCATCTCGATATACCCGATACTTCACTTCACGTGCTTCGTCGTACTTCAGCAGTACCTGGCTCTCGGTCCAATCCTGAATTGTTGATTGCGCCATCATTCTCTCCGTGCATTTTTTCGCTCTCGCATTACCCGAAACTGTTGCAAAGGCTGTGCCAAGACCGTCAAGAAAGATCAACACGTTATTTAACAACAACTTATGAATCGAGCAGGAGCAGAAACAGTACACCTTTTCAGGCATTTGTGTCAGAAATGGACCAGACATTCAGCCATTTTGCGACACCCGCTTTACATAAGCTAAAGCCTATAACGGCCACACAGCGAGGATTGTTGGCACCGAAACAGCAACGATCAGAACCTCGAGCGGCAGTCCCATGCGCCAGTAGTCGCCAAAGTGATAACCACCGGGGCCCATGATCAAGGTGTTGTTCTTGTGACCGATCGGCGTCAGGAATGCACACGACGCCGCGACAGCCA
>WTCH01000375.1 GCA_013138675.1 Woeseiaceae bacterium
TCGACATTGTGACCAACTCGGTTTTGACGGCAGATAATTTTCCCACGCAGGCCGTCATAGACATCAACCTGGCGCCGCGATTACTGATGACCGAGGATATGCAGGAACAATGGGGCAGCAAGCAGGAGGGCAGTGACCGCATTATGGAGTTGGTGCAGAGTGACGCGTGGATCGAAATGGTGAATCATCCACGATTGAGAATTTACGAGACCGGCAAGCTCGACGACGTACGTTTTGGCGGGGACCATCATCACCGTAAACTGCATGCCAAATACATTGTTAGCGACACGATGGGCTATGTCGGAACGTCCAATTTCGACTATCGCTCGCGCCTTTACAACAGCGAGATGGGGTACTTCTTCGACAGTGCGGAGTTAGCTAATGACATAGCCGAAAATACCGACTATCTGATCAGCTTGTCCTATCGCTGGGGCTCGCCTGAATGGCTCGAGATGCGCCGGCAACTGGTGGAATTGGGTGGCAAAAAAGGGTACACCGTTAAACATCAGCGAGGCATCTACAAAACCATCAAGAATACCGGATTAATGTGGTTGTTCTGATCTGCGATCGAACACAGTGCTCGGAGACTCTCCAACCCCTAAAAGGTATAGCCGACATAAAGATGTGCTCCGGTATGAACCGACGACCAGTCCCACTGCCTGCCATTATCGACAAGCTGCAGGTCGAGTGAAAAACGATTGATACCGCCACCAAATGAGAAATGATCGCTAGCCTTATATTCGATGAGAATATTGCTGTCGGTCAACTGGCCTTCCTGGGAACCTCGATTCAGAAAGAAAATGTCCGATGCCACGAGGAGTTGCCATTTCGGTGACAGACGATAGACGAGACGACCGCCCAGCATCGGCAATGGTGCCGTAATCGACCGGTTTTCACTCTCGTCCAGGGCAGTAGTGCCCGTGCCCGGTCTCGGATCCAGAGCCTGCATCGACAGTCGTGATTTGCTGAAGTGAATACCTGGCGTAATGCTTAGCATTACGCGACCTTCATCATGGAAGATGAAGTTGTAGGCGAACTTTGTTATTTGCTCATCGTAGCGTGACTTGACGTCAATACCGATGTCGAACTCGGAGTCCCCGAGCTCAATTGTCCTTTCCAACTGAACGATGCCGTCCAGGTTTAATTTGTAATAGCCGACGCTCATGGCGTGGCGCTTGGAAAACCGATACACGAAGCTGGACCTGAACGCGACCACGGAACCTTTTAGCCCAAGATCTTCACTGATGTCGATTGCACCCCTGAGCGGAATATCGACGGGGCCAAAATATGCGCTAGTTTTGATATCCCCGATGGCGAACGCGCCCATTCGCAGAGTACCGCCGCGGTAGTCTTTATTGTCTGGCGACGCGACGCTCTCATCATCATCTTCGGCAGGTGCCGGCTGCCAAAGCAATATCAGGAGCAAGAGAAATACGAATTTCATTAGTGCGTTCAACATCACTCAACGGCTACCTTCAAATGATTCGGAATCTACCTTAATTGAGCGTTCCGGTCCGGCGTCACAATATTACACCTACTCAAATACGCTGTTTATCCGTTTCGCGACAAAATGTAATTGCGTTTAGCCAGCCGCCAGCTTTGTCGCAATTCGGATAGCAATTCCCATTGTTCTCATGTCGAATGTACATTCTGATGAGCGAGATGCAAAACCAGAATACGAAGGTAAGCGAAGAGCTGGGTTTTGAAGTCCGAGTAGACGCGCCATACGATGAAGCCATCGACGCGATCACAGAGGCACTCGAAACCGAAGGATTCGACGTATTGACTAGAATCGACGTCGATCGCGCATTTCGCGACGAAATTGGCACGCATTTTCGCCCGTACACGATTCTCGGCGCCTGTAACCCGCAGCTGGCGCGCGCCGCACTCACATTCGCTCCGGAAATCGGCCTAATGTTGCCTTGCAACGTTACCGTTGAAGCGGATCTCAACGGCAGCGTTATTCGGATAACAAATCCGGGCATATTGATGCAAACGAAAAAGCTCTGGTTCGATGAAGAGTTGCGCAATGTCGTCGCGGATGCGACAACGCGATTGATGCGTGTAGCGGAGACGCTCCGCACTCACTAAGGGATGTCGACTAAGAGTGCGTCTGCCATTTCTTCCCGGGCCGACTATCAAGCACTTCGTGGGGCGATACGCTGAACTGCTCGCGAAATTCGACTGAAAATCGCCCGAGGTGAGTGCACCCATTCGACATGGCGATATCCGTGACAGTTACCTCCGACGAGTGTGCGGTAAGCAATTCACGTCGCGCCGAATCGAGCCGCAGGGTTTTCAGATATGTCGACACTGGCATGTCGAAATACTTTCGAAAACAGCGCTGCATCGTACGAGCGCCAACACCTGTTACGCGACACAGATCTTCGATATGAACCGATTCCTGATAATGTGACTCGATATACTGTTGCGCAATTTTCGCGACATGAATGCAGGCCACACTCTCGGAAATCTCTATCGGTGAATGCCGTTTCGACGATTCGGCCATCCACACAATAGACGATGCAACTATATTCGCTGCCTCTTCTCCACTAGAGTCCAGCTCCGAATGCGCCACGATGTCGGCCACTGCCTGACGCAATGCGAGAAGTTGCGCGTGGTCGCCTTCGAATAAGGCTGTACATTCCGGTCTTTCGATCGTCGGACAAAGCGTTCTCTTCGGCCGCGCTGAACTCTACAGTTCGATCGGCAGGAAGTGGCGCTATCTGGATAGTCACACTGTACAGGCTAGGCTATAAGAATAGACTATTGTGAGCGTGATTTTGG
>WTCH01000231.1 GCA_013138675.1 Woeseiaceae bacterium
CCCTGCGGTCCGCTTTACTACCGGCAACAAAGATCCCGCCCTCGGCCTCCCTGGATCTCTACGGTGATCGGGGGACCGGCGCGACGGGGTGTTTGACGACCGAAGTAAAGCGCAGCGCTAGCGAGCCATGAGGGAGATAAATGCCCCGTTGCGCCGTGTCGTGCAATCGTTCTCGAGCCTGTGCGACGACCCCGCTGCGCTGTGTCGTGTGAACCTCTCGACGGGCGAGGAGATTCGCTGGAATTCCGTTATACTGCGCGGGTTTGAGGCCGGTAATTCACCAATGAGCAAGCAAAAATCGTCCGAAGTGCTCAGCTTCCAGGACCTGATCCTAAAGCTGCAGCAATACTGGGCGAAGCGCGGTTGTGTCGTTATGCAACCGTATGACAAGGAGATGGGTGCAGGGACGTTCCATCCGGCAACGTTTTTGCGTGCTATTGGCCCCGAGCCCTGGAGTGCGGCTTACGTGCAGCCGTCACGTCGCCCAACGGACGGTCGCTATGGCGATAATCCGTTTCGCCTGCAGCATTACTACCAGTACCAGGTCGTCATCAAGCCCTCGCCCGATGACATCCAGGACCTGTATCTCGACTCACTACGCGCCATCGGTATCGACACCACGGTGCACGATATCCGCTTTGTCGAGGACAACTGGGAGTCGCCGACGCTTGGTGCATGGGGTCTCGGCTGGGAGGTCTGGCTCAACGGCATGGAGGTGACACAGTTCACTTACTTCCAGCAGGTAGGTGGCCTGGAGTGTCGGCCGGTAACCGGCGAAATCACGTATGGCATCGAGCGTCTCGCAATGTACCTGCAGGGCGTCGAAAGCATTTTCGACCTCGTCTGGACCGACGGCCCGCTGGGCCGGATTACGTACGGTGATGTTTATCACCAGAACGAAGTCGAACAATCGAAGTACAACTTTGAGGTTGCAGACATCGACGAGCTGTTTCACCAGTTCGATCATGCCGAGCACGAAAGCGCACACCTGCTCGAGCTTGGTCTTGCGCAGCCGGCTTACGAACAGATGTTGCATGCGTCACATCTTTTTAATCTGCTCGATGCGCGCCAGGCCATTTCGGTGAGCGAGCGACAGCGCTTCATTCTTCGCGTGCGCACAATGGCCCGCTCGGTCGCCGAGGCTTACTACGCCAGTCGCGAGGCACTAGGGTTCCCGATGGTTGCGTCTGTCGGCGGCGGAGAGAAATCCAAATGAGCAAGGCCGCTGACTTCCTCGTCGAGATTGGCACCGAAGAGTTGCCGCCCAAAGCGCTGCGTTCGTTGATGACGGCATTTGCCGACGCGCTCACAACCTCAGTTGATGACGCACGACTCGAGCATGGCGGTGTGCATGGCTACGCAAGCCCGCGGCGCCTCGCCGTGTTGATCGAACAGCTGGGCCGGGGACAGGCGGACCGCAAGACAACACAGAAAGGTCCGCCCGTCGCGATTGCCTTTGACGATGATGGCAAGCTCACTGCGGCTGGTGAGGCCTTCGCACGCAAGTGCGGCGTCGATGCGTCAGAGCTGTCCCGCACAAGCACCGACAAGGGTGAACGGCTGTCCTGTGACGTGACCGAGCCCGGACAATCGACGGCAGAACTCATGCCAGGCCTTGTCGAGAAGGCGCTCGCAGCATTACCAATACCGAGGCGTATGCGCTGGGGCGCCGGCGATGCCGAGTTCGTCCGGCCGGTGCATTGGGTTGTGCTGCTGCACGGCAGCAGGGCGATCAAGGCATCGGTCCTGGGCATTGCCACGGGCAACAAGACGCGGGGCCATCGTTTTCACTCGGCCGGCCCGATAGTAATCAAGTCGCCGGCAGAATACCTGCAGACGCTCGAAGAGCGCGGCCACGTTATTGCCGACTTCGACCGGCGACGCGCACTTGTGCGCGACGGTGTAGAAGCTGCGGCCAAAAAAGCCGGCGGCAATGTCGTCGAGGGCGAGGCGTTGTACGACGAAGTTACGGCACTCGTGGAATGGCCCGTACCGATTACAGGTTCTTTTGACGACGGCTACCTTTCTTTGCCACGTGAGGTTGTCATTTCGACACTAACCAGCCATCAGCGTTACTTCGCGGTTGCAGACAAGGGCGGCGACCTGATGCCGCGCTTTATTACCGTGGCGAATCTCGACAGCACAGACCCCGATCAGGTCAAGAGCGGCAACGAGCGCGTTATTCGGCCGCGCCTGGCAGACGCTGCGTTTTTCTGGGACGCGGATCGTCGCACACCATTGGCGGCCAGACAGGAGTCGTTACGCGACGTTGTCTACCAGCGAGGGCTCGGTAGCCTATTTGATAAAACGCTGCGCACCGCAAACCTGGCAGCGGAGATCGCTGCCGCTCTTGGCGTCGATTCGGCGCCTGTGCAACGCGCTGCAGCGCTCGCCAAGTGTGATCTGGTTACCGGTATGGTGGGCGAGTTTCCCGAGTTGCAAGGCATCATGGGTCGCTATTACGCGCTCTCGGATGGCGAGCCCCCAGCCGTAGCCGAGGCGATCGCCGAACACTACCTGCCACGATTTTCCGGCGATGCGCTGCCGGCGTCGATCGACGGGCAAATTCTTGCCGTTGCCGACAAGCTGGACACGCTCGCCGGCGTCTTTGCAATTGGCAAGAAGCCGTCGGGTAACCGGGACCCGTTCGGATTGCGTCGTGCCGCCCTCGGCGTAATTCGTGTGCTCATTGAATGCGATCTCGATCTGGATTTGAAAGCATTGCTGAATAGCGCAATTGCAGCGCAGCCCAAGGCTGCTGAGGACGGTGTAGATCTCGCGGCTGAGCTGTACACCTTCATCAGCGAGAGGTTGCGCCGTTACTTTCTCGATCATGACCCTGAGCTTGCGACCGAGACGTTTGATGCCGTACTCGCGCGCAACCCGGCGTCGCTCGTGGACTTCTCGCGACGTCTCGCTGCTGTGCAGGCGTTTATTGCGCTCGAGCCTGCGGCAAGCCTGGCCGCCGCCAACAAGCGAATTGCCAACATCCTGAAAAAGGCCGAGGGCCAGGGTGGTGATGCCGTTAAGGAAAAGCTGCTGACGGACCCCGCCGAGATAGCTCTTGCCGAAGCGCTCGAAAGCGCCCGGGAGAAGGTTGCCCCGATGCTCGAGGCGCGCGAGTACACGGACGTGCTGACTACGTTGGCCGAATTGCGCGGGCCCGTTGATCACTTCTTTGACGATGTCATGGTCATGGCCGACGACAAGGCGACAAGAAA
>WTCH01000236.1 GCA_013138675.1 Woeseiaceae bacterium
CGACTCGATAAATCACTGAAAGAAGCCGCTGCAGGAACCAAGACAGAGGAACTCGCGGCAATACGGGCGCAGCACTACGACCTTGCTAAAGCACTCGACGTCGATGGGCCGCAATTGCTCGACGTAACCCTGCACGAACTCGAACAGTTGATTGCCGGCGTACGGCTAATTCGCGAAGTCAGCGTGCGTGTCAGGGTCCGTGTGATGGCCCTTGGTGAGATCATGGCGACGCGATTGGGCGCCGCGTTTCTGGAGCGGGTCGGACTGCCGCTCAACTGGGTAGACGCACGCGATCTGTTGACGAGCGTTACCACCAGCGGAGGCCAGAGAACACAAGACTACCTGTCAGCAACGTGCGATCCATCAGCCGACCCCGAATTCAAGGAAGCGCTGCAGTCGCATGAAGGCGTGATCCTGACGCAGGGTTTCATTGCCCGTAACGAATGGGGTGAAACCGTCTTGCTTGGTCGTGGTGGTTCGGACACTTCTGCCTCCTATTTTGCCGCACGCTTGCAGGCAAGGCGCCTGGAGATCTGGACCGATGTGCCAGGCATGTTTACGGCGGACCCTCGTGTAGTTCCATCGGCCCGCTTGCTGCTGGCGCTGCACTTTAACGAAGCCCAGGAACTTTCGTCCGCAGGTAGTTCTGTACTGCACCCACGATGTTTGTCGCCGCTGCGCGCCAACGGCATCCCACTTTTTATTCGTTGCACGGCATCTCCGGAAGTATCGGGCACCGTCGTATCATCAGTTACTGAAGAGATCGAACCCCAGGTTAAGGGCATTTGTCTGCGCAACGGGCTGACATTGATCTCGATGGACGGGGTCGGGATGTGGCACGAAGTCGGCTTTCTCGCCAAAGCATTCGCGATCTTCAGCGAACACTCGGTGTCGGTGGACCTCGTGTCTACATCCGAGACCAATGTCACGGTATCTATCGACAGCGCCGATGGCTCACTGGATGACGATACCAGGCGCGCGTTGTTAAGCGACCTCGAGAAGCTGTGTCGCGTACGCGCAATCAACGACTGCTCAGCTGTGAGCCTTGTTGGACGCAAGATCCGCACGATCCTGCCTCGTCTTGCACCTGCGCTCGCCGTATTCGAAGAAGAGAAGATCCACCTCATGTCGCAGGCAGCGAATGATCTAAATTTGAGTTTCGTCGTCGACCAGGGGCAGGGCCCGAAGCTGGTTCGCAAGCTGCACGCCTCGATCATTCGTAAGACCGGCGGAAGCCCGGTGTTCGGCCAGAGCTGGGAACGTCTTTTCCGGGGCGATCAGCCAGCCATCCAGACACATGATGTGTGGTGGATGCGCAAGCGTGAGCAACTACTCGAGCTGGCGGGCAAGCAGTTGAACGCATACGTGTATGACCGGGACAGCGTTCGTGAGGCAGCGCGTAACCTGCTTGGCCTGGAAAGCGTCGATCGGGTTTTGTACGCCGTCAAAGCCAATTTCAACGCTGAGTTATTGCGTGTCCTGAATGAAGAGGGCGTGGATTTCGAATGTGTGTCGCCCGGTGAAGTTGAGTGGCTTGAGCAGGTAATGCCCGATATTGATCTCAGTCGCATCCTGTTCACCCCGAACTTCGCACCGCGCGACGAGTACGAATGGGCCCTTGAAAAGGGTCTGCAACTTACCCTGGACAATTTGTATCCACTCGAAGCGTGGCCGGAGTTGTTCAAAGACAGGAAGCTGTTTATTCGGATCGACCCCGGGCAGGGCCGCGGTCATCACGAGCACGTCAAAACTGCCGGCCTGCACTCAAAATTTGGCATTCCGATGTTCGAGGTCGATGACCTGAAACGCCTGATTGAAGAGGTTGGTGCAGATGTCGTTGGCATCCATGCACACAGTGGCAGCGGAATTCTCGATCCCGATAACTGGCGTTCAGTAGCTGTCAATCTCGTCCAGGTAGCGCAACGATTCCCCTCAGTTCGCTCGATTGACCTTGGCGGCGGCATCGGTGTGCCGGACAAGCCCGGAGACAAACCTTTTGACCTCGAGAAGCTTGATGCAACGCTGAAAGATATACGGGCGTCGTATCCGCAGTACCACCTGTGGCTCGAACCAGGCCGTTACCTCGTGTCGCAAGCCGGGGTTCTTCTGAGTAGAGTGACCCAGGTCAAGGGAAAAGGCGACATGCGCTACGTTGGCATTGGCACCGGCATGAATTCGTTGATACGACCCGCTTTGTACGGTTCATATCATGAGATTGTCAACCTGAGCAAAGCGGAACACGCACCGACGGATACCGTTACGGTTGTGGGGCCGATCTGTGAAACCGGCGACAAGCTGGGCAGTGACCGGCTCATGCCGCCATCTGAAGAGAACGATGTGATTCTGATCGCCAATGCGGGCGCCTACGGTTACGTCATGAGCTCGCAATACAATCGTCGCGACGTGGCCGAAGAACTCGTTATCTGAATTCGGAGAGGGCTATGAGACTATATTGGGCACCGCAAACGCGTTCAGCACGCGCGCTTTGGCTACTTGAGGAGGCCGGAGTTTCCTATGATCTCGAACACATCGATATACGCGATCCACATCGGACAGACAGCGACGAGTTTCGGGCTGCGAGCCCGATGGGCAAGGTACCTGCACTCGTTGATGGCGATGTGAAGATGTCGGAATCAGCAGCGATTTGCCTGTACGTAGCCGATCGATACGGCGCCGGCAGTCTTGCGCCGGCGATCGATGATCCCATGCGCGGAAAATTTCTGTACTGGCTGATGTACACACCGGCTGTCATCGAGCCAGCGATGTCCGAGAAATTCAATGGTGTCGAACCTGCCCGTCAGCGAAGTGGATGGGGTGACTTCGATCTGATGATTGAAACGCTGGAAAAAGGCATCGGCGACAACACCTGGATACTCGGAGATAAGTTTACCGCCGCCGACATCATGCTTGGATCGAGCACTGTATTCCTGCGTGCGTTCGACATGTTGCCAGATTCGGAAGTACTCGTAGCTTATGCTGACCGATGTCTCGCACGGCCGGCGTACCAGAAAGCATTGGAGCTGCAAGAGGTATAAGACCGAGACCCCGGCACTGCAGTCGACCTAAGCCCGAGGGCAGGGCGCTCGTTTGCGTAAGTAAAGCGCAGCGCAGCGACAAAATTGCCGGGAGCAATTTTGGACGCACGTAGTGCGCCCGAAGGGCCGGCGACAGGATGTCGCCGGTCAACCATGAAGCAAACGAGTGCGCTGGTCTCGGGCTTGTTAGCCGGTGTGTCGCTCGCTCAGTACGTTTGTGACATCTTCGAAGCTAATGTCCTGCACCTTTAGTAGTACGAGCAGGTGATAGACGAGATCAGCTGCTTCACTTAGTACTTCCGCTCGGTCTCCCGCGACCGACGCTAGTGCAAGTTCCACCGCTTCTTCACCCACTTTTTGCGCCACGCGCTTCGTGCCGCTTGCCGCGAGGCTCGCTGTGTAGCTTTCCTGTGAGGGGTTTTCGAGCCGGTCGGCAATGATCGACTCGAGATTTTGCAGGAAATTTTCAGTGCTATTCGTCATTTAGGAAATCCTGATGTCTACGCCTTTGGCGGCAAGGAATTTCTTGAGCTCGCCAATGTTGATTTCGGCACTGTGGAATACACTGGCAGCCAGTGCGCCGTCGACCCTGGCCAGTCGAAAAGTGTCTGCGAAATGTTGCATCGACCCGGCACCACCTGACGCAATTAGAGGTACCCGGCAAGTCTCGCGCACAATTCGCAGCTGCTCATTGTCGTAACCTGTGCGTACGCCGTCCTGGTTCATGCAGTTGAGAACAACCTCACCGATTCCGCGTTCTTGTGCCTCACGTATCCAATCAACCGTGTCGAGATCCGCGGCTACCGTCTTGTCGGGATCACCGGTGTACTGGTACACGCTGTAGCGACCATCAAGCTCGCGACTATCGACCCCGAGAACGACGCATTGGGAGCCGAAGCGCCGGGCCAGATCGTTGATAAGAGAGGGTGACTCGAGGGCCGGGGAGTTGATTGAAATCTTGTCCGCGCCTTTGTTCAGAACCTGCTCGGCATCGGCGACGCTGCGTATGCCGCCCGCCACGCAAAATGGAATATCGATGACTGAGGCAACCCGGTCGACCCAGCTGCGGTCGACAGTCCTTCCGTCAGGGCTGGCCGTGATGTCGTAGAAGACGAGTTCATCGGCACCTTCCTTACAGTAGCGCTCGGCAAGTTCAACGATGTCGCCGACGATCCGGTGGTTCCGAAACTGTACGCCCTTGACGACGACGCCATCGCGTACGTCCAGGCACGGGATTATGCGCCTTGCCGGAATGACGAAATCTCCTCAGCCGTGATCTTGCCATCCAGCACGGCGCGCCCTGTTATGGCGGCGGGCACGCCCTTGTCGCGCAACATCTCGAGATCGCGGATATCGCGAACGCCTCCTGAGGCCTGCAACTGCAGCTCGGGAAAGCGCCCAAGAATGTGCTCGTAGAGTTCAAAATTCGGCCCGGCCATGGCGCCATCGCGGCTGACATCAGTGCATAACACATGACGAAGCCCCAGGCCCCCATAGTCCTCAATGCACTCAAAGACCGATGTGTTACTCGGTGTGGTCCAACCATGCGTCGTAATCAACGGAACGCCACCATCATCGATATTCACGTCCAGCGCCAGGACGATATGGTCGCCACCAAACTGAACAAGCCACGACTTGACCGCGTCTGGCTCTGTAATTGCCAGGCTGCCAATAACACAGCGAGTGACGCCGCTATCGAGCCACGCCTGCAGGGTCGCCTTGTCGCGAATGCCTCCGCCAACCTGCACGGACATGTCGGTTCTCGCGGCGATGCCTGCGATGATGTTCCGATTCTGTTGCGCCCCGGTCCTTGCACCATCCAGGTCAACAATATGGAGGTCAGTCGCCGAGAACGACGCAAACTGCTCCGCAATTCCAATGGGGTCGTCGCTGTAGTCGGTTGTCTGTGCAAAGTCGCCTTGGTACAGGCGGACGCATTTGCCGTCTTGCAGGTCAATAGCCGGGATGACTTTCATAACGTAAGGCCGACAAAATTCGCGAGCAATCGGGAGCCGGCAGCCGATGAGCGCTCGGGATGAAACTGTGCCGCCACAAAATTGTCGCGGCAAGTAATGGCGCTAAATAGGCTCGCATGATTCGCAGTAGCAATCGTGTAACGGGAAACGGGCAGGGCGTAGCTGTGCAGGAAATAGAAGTAGCTGCCGTCATCTACCGAGCGCAAAATCGTGTGCCTGCCGGTCCTTTTTACGGCACACCACCCCATATTCGGAACGGGGCAGGTTATATCAGCCGGTAGTCGCCGCGCTGTGCCGGGAATGATACCCAGGCAGTCGACATCTTCTTCTTCGGACGCATCGGTGAGCAATTGCATACCAAGACAAATACCAAGCACTGGCTGTGTCAATTTTCGGATGACGTCGATCAGCTGGCATTCACGCAGGCGGGACATGGCGTCGCGTGCTGCTCCAACACCCGGCAAGATGACGCGATCCGCGCTGCGGATCTGATCTGCATCCGTCGTCAAAGTCGCGTTCGCGCCCAGTCTCTCAAAGGCGTACAACAACGAAGCGATGTTCGCGCCACCGCTATCAATGATCGCTATCTTCGACGCGGCCATTTCAGCTAAGCGTTCCTTTCGTTGACGGCATTTCATTGCCATTGCGCTGGATGGAGGCCCTCAATGCACGGCCCACCGCTTTGAAGCACGCCTCGATCATGTGATGCGTATTTTGCCCTCGAACTTCGACGTGAATTGCCGCCCCAAGTGAGTCTGACAATGTTCGGAAGAAATGCTCGACCATTTCGGATGCAAATTCCCCGACTGTCTCGCGTGGAAAATCGCCCTCGAACACGATACGGCCGCGGCCGGACAGGTCGATCGATGCACGAGCTTCGCTTTCATCCATTGGCACAACGAATCCGTAGCGGCCGATGCCGAGTTTATTGCCAAGAGCCTTCCGCAGGGCGTCGCCAAGACAGATCGCTGTGTCCTCGATCGTGTGGTGATCATCGACCTCCAGATCTCCTTCGCATTCGAGCTCAAGGCTAAAACCACCGTGTTTCGCAATCTGCTCCAGCATGTGATCGTAGAAACCAATACCTGTAGTGATAGCGACCGGCTCTGCACAGTCCAGATTCACGCGCGCCTTTATTTGAGTCTCATTTGTCCGCCGGCAAACGGACGCTGTCCGCTCCGAGTAACACAGCAAGTCAACGAAGCCGGGCCAGGTCGACGAACGATCGCCGGCTTGATCGAGCAGCAAGCCGCGCACCCCCAGTCGCTCTGCCAGTTCCATGTCGGTTGCACGATCCCCGATGACGGCTGAGTTATCACTATCGATATCGGTCTCGGCCAGGTATCGCGTCAGCAAGCCGGTGCGCGGCTTGCGGCATTCACACTGATCATCCGGCAAGTGAGGGCAAATCAGGATCTCGTCGAATGTCAGCCCCTGGGAGGAGAACATGGCGAGCATGTGCTCCTGGCAGACGCTGAATTGGTCCTCGGGAAATGACGCCGTACCCAGCCCGTCCTGGTTGCTCACCATTACGAATCGATAGCCGTGTGCGGCGAGTTCCAGCAGTGACGGGATCACATCTTCAACCAGGCGCACCTTATCGAGGGAGTCCACCTGGAAATCTGCTGGCTCCTCAATCAATGTGCCATCCCGGTCAATAAAAAGGACCCGCTCAGACATCGCTCACCTCCATGCTCGACATTGACTCGAGCAGGCGGTCATTCTCGGCAGGTGCACCAACCGTAATGCGAACATTGTCGGCGAGATCACCACCGAAGCAGCGCAGCAAGACCTTGTCGTCTGCACAGTGCTGCATTAGTTCACGGGCATCGGCAACCTCGACAAGGATGAAGTTCGCAGCGCTCGGCCAGACGCGTCGCACAAACGGCAAGCGGCGCAGAGCGGTACTGAGTCGTTCGCGTTCGCTGATCGTCTGCGTTACCCAGTGTTCCGTTTCCTCAATGCCTTGTGCCTGCAGCGCATTCTCTACACATTCGACCACCGGTGTGGCCAAGGCATAGGGCGCCTGCACTGCATCAAGTATCCGGATGACGTCCGGAGCTGCGATGACAGACCCGCAACGAGCACCGGCATAAGCGAGCGCTTTCGATAAAGTTCGCAGGACAATCAGGTTCTCGTACTTTTGAATGAGCTGAACCGCAGAATCTTCACTCGCGAATTCGATATAGGCTTCATCAACGACGATAGCCGAGCGATCGGCGCGACGCTCGAGGATCTCATTCAGGACCGACGTCGGCAGCAGCGTACCCGTCGGGTTGTTAGGCGTGCAGAGAAAAATCAGTTT
>WTCH01000234.1 GCA_013138675.1 Woeseiaceae bacterium
AATTTTCATCCGCATGCAGCTTGGATGACCCAAAGTGACCCGTCGTCATATCGAGCGCATGCTCGATGGTCACGCCCTGCCAGTCTTCAGCGCACTCCGGCACGTAGTCTTCTATTAATGCATCTGCGGTCCCCGGATAGTCTGCCTCCATTAGCATCAACCCGAGCCCACCGACCAGAGACTTGGCCGTCGAATAGGACGGCAATGCCATGTCATCACAATAAGGATATTCGCCTTGCGGCGTGTCACAGCCGCCAACGTAATGTGTTCCGTCGATGACAAACCCGTAGACCGACATATCTCCCGGATTGATTTCTTCGGTCGAGCCAAACTCTGAAGGACTGGCACCCGTAAAGTCATTTGAGATTGTTTCGATCGGTCGCTGAGTAAGACGACTTTGTCGGTTTTCCCTGGCGAGATTTATGGACTCGGTCGCGCCCTCGATGGGTCCAGGCTCGTAGGTCGCTCCAAGAAGCCCACGCATTTCAAACTGCATGTAGCGACAGGTCTGGTTGCTGATCTGAAATGCGGCATTGGAAACGTCGCCTTGATCATTGAACAGAAAGCTCATCACTCCGTTATGTATGCAGTCTTCTCTTCGTTCCTTGAGCGCAAACGGGATAGCCGCCCTGCTGTAGCCATCGTCCGCAGCTTCGTCCCAGACCCTGCCGGGCCGCAATACCAGATCCCACCATTCGTGCATCGTGTCGACAGGCCCCTGAACCAACGGCACAAGAAACTCCCCATCTTGTACGAATTCGATATCGAATCCCGGTAACTCGCCGATGCCGGGCCGTGCCGGCGTGATCAGCCCGAACTCATCGAGTAACAGATCAAACTGATTGGATTGCTCATCGGTGTGGAGTCGAAGACGCCCGGAGAAGGTATTGGTCGCTGGCGTGGCCGTGCCGACCGGCGCGAACTCGGACAGTTGTAGCGGCTGATCCAGAACAGTTCCGCTCGACAAAAGCTCAAAGGAGAGTGTTCTTTCGCTGTCAGCCTTCCCGCACGCAACTAACGCGGCGCAACAACACCCGGTAAGCCAACGCCTAAGAGTCATCTGCGATCGAGTACTCGGGCAGGAATTATCATCACGACGAGACATAGAATGAGTGCGACGACCGACATGTTAATCAACAGCGAGTAGTTGTTATCCCCCACCATCAATGCAGCAATTGCCGGACCTGACGCCAGGCCCATCTTGGACGCGAACCCACCCATTGCGGCCATCTGCCCGGTCGTGTCGAATTCGGAACACATCCCGAGCAGGTAGGAAATGACGAATGCCCAGGTGATTCCCCAGAGCACATTCGACCACCAGTAGACTGATGTCTCCCAGCCGCCGGGCTTAATGTCGCTGAAGTGCAGAAGCCAGAGACTAAATGCGGTCAGCACAATGGCAATTCCAACGGGTACTGTTCGCCCGAAGCGGGTCGATAGCAATATGACCAGTACTGAGCCTACGATGGCAATCCACGCGGCCACGCCCAACACGTTGCTGATGAAATCCATTTCAAGCATCGCGTTTCTGCCGATGCCGATCACGTAGGCGAAAATACTCATGTTGGCAGCCTGGAAAAAAAACGTCGCCAGCAATGCGAGCGCGATCAATTTGATGCTGCCGGTTCGGGTAGTCCCTTCGACCTTCTGCTCCTTTGGCGGATAATCCGACAGGAACGGCAACATCATCAGTGTCACGGTGCTGAAAGCTATGAGAGACATGAACAGCGCCTTGGTACCAAACTCAGGCACCAACGACGGCAAGTACATTAACCCAAGACCACCGAGCCCGAACTGAATTGTAAGCAAGTAGCCAAACGTGCGTTCAACTTTGGTGGTGCGAGACATCACAGCGAAGCCGATGCCAACCAGCATTCCGCCGACACAGCCATGTACAAATCGAGTCCCGATCAGCGCATTCGCGCTGGTTAATATCATTGAGGTAAGGTCGATTGCGATGAGGCCGAACAAAAGCGCAACTGCGACGGTGCGCCAGTTGATGTGCTTAACCAGGAATACTGCAGTCAATGCACCGGTCGCCGCACCGTACATATTGGCCGCTCCAACCAGGCCCGCATCACGATTGCTGAAACCCAGACTCTCAATCAGCCCATCCACGAGCGCGGGCATGATGTTCACGTAGAACAATCCGGCCGTTGCAAGAAATGCGAGCAACACACGGGCGATTTCGCCGTTAGGCGCCGCTACCGGAAATATTTTTCTCGTCATGACAGTGCCTTTCGTATCTGAACCTGATGATTATCCAGCACGCCAGCATGTCGCAAGATCTCAACCATCGGCTGCAGCTGTTCTTCGTAGTAACGCCACTTGCCCACCGAGCTCTTGTACACAGGCCGTCGAATCTGTGCTGTGCTCGCGGTCGTGGATGCTTCTTTATTCTCGTAGAACTTCAAGCACTGTGCCTGCCAGTCGAGGTCGCAAACAGCTAACATCTTGCGCGTGTCACCCTCGATGTCATCCACAAGCTTTTCATATTGAATCGTGTGAATCACACCGGGCAATACCTCGTTCCAATGGTTCATGAGCCCGTGGTAAGCCACGAAATACCTGGCCAGCTCTTCGACATCGTAGGAGAACGGGTATGCATCCACAAAAAGTTGTTTGTAGATCGCGTAGCAAGTATCCATGGGGTCGCGCTGAAGATTGATAATTGTCGCGTTTGGCAAGGCAAGGTGGATCAAACCAACGTACAGATAGTTCAGCGGCATCTTGTCGATAAAACGTTTGGAATTCCCGGTAAACGGCCGGGTGCTGGCTACGTACGATTCTCCAAGACGCTGAAAGTCTAGCTGCGCCGATGATTTCACCATGTCATCGCGCGATACTTTCTTGTCGACGTTTTGTGCCCGCATCATCGTCATCAACTGTGCGGCGAAATTGTTTAACTCTCCTGCAGCAAACACATCAGAGTGGCTGGCAAGGATCCGCTCGACCAGGGTCGTGCCAGTCCGTGGCATGCCCAATATGAAAATCGGCTCGGGGTTGTCACAGCCCGGTCCAGCGTTCTCAAATACGCTACGATCGAAGGTACGCTTTATCGCCTCGATCGTTTCCAGGTCCCTGTCGACGTCGTACTTCATTAGCTTGCGTCTGCGATCTGACCCGGTTTTCAAATGTTTGAACGATCGCTCTGCCTCGCCAAGATCTTCCAGTTCCTTTGCCAGGGCATAACAGACCTCAACCCGACCACGCTCGTCTTTAAGGTCTCCCGCCAGTAACTGCTCGAGTTCGTCAACGTGATTGCGGTCTTTCGATTGCGGTCGAAGGTCCGAGCGAATTTTGTAGGATTCGCAATCGGCTGGATTCAGGCGAATTGCCTCGTCGTAATTTTCCTCTGCTGCTTCCAGATCGCCGAGGGACCGTTGCATGCAGGCGACGTTGTAGAAATGCATGGCGT
>WTCH01000096.1 GCA_013138675.1 Woeseiaceae bacterium
CCACGCACGACCTGGAATACTTCCTGATCACCGACGAGCGCTTCAAGGCCATCGTCAGCATTGCCTGCGAGCAGGATGCCGATGGTGTCGGGTGAACGTTTCTTGGCTTCACGCAGTGCTTCGAGACCACTCATACCCGGAAGCGTCTGGGCCGAGACGATCACATCGATCTGGATCTCACCTAGCGTGTTGAGGGCCTCAGAGCCACTGGTTGCACAATGCACCGTGTAACGATCATTGAACCCGGAACTCAGGGTATCCAGGGTCCTTTGTTCGCTATGCAGTAATAGCACCTGTTTTTTGAATTGCTCCAGCGACACTCGTCGACCTCCATCAGCATTATGTCTAATCGCACGCGTAGTCCTTGCGTCGACGGAGTATATCGTCGCAATACCGCGGATTTGCTTGGCTGGGGGCTTCGGTTTTCGAATCTGTGACACGGCGCACATTCAAACTGCAGGCCGCATCACATTTGGGCTGCAGCGACAGGCGCTGAATTCGGATCAGGTCCTTTCTTGCGCTTCTCGCGACAGGTTCGCGATGGCATCCCCGAGCGACAAAACGGACTGTTGCTTCGAGCCGAGACGGCGCATTGTGACGTTGCGTTCGTCAACTTCGCGCTGGCCGACGGCCAGCAGGACCGGGATCTTCTCGACACTGTGCTCGCGCACCTTGTAGGAGATTTTTTCATTGCGAATATCGGTCTCAGCCCGTAAACCCACCTCCCGCAGAGCGTCGGCGACCTCTTCGGCGTAGTCATTAGCGTCCGAAGTAATGGTCAGAACCCTGATCTGGACAGGGGAGAGCCACAACGGCAGGTTGCCTGCGTGATGTTCGATTAGAATGCCGATAAAGCGCTCGAGCGAACCGAATATCGCCCGGTGCAGCATCACAGGAAGATGCTTGTTGCCGTCCTCGCCTATGTAGGTGGCTCCAAGCCGGCCCGGCATATTCAGGTCAACCTGCAGCGTGCCGCATTGCCAGTCCCGCCCGATGGCATCGCGCAGCACGAACTCGAGTTTTGGCCCGTAAAACGCGCCTTCGCCGGGATTGTGAGTGTACTCAAGGCCGGAGACCTCCAGCGCCTTGAGCAGGGCCGCTTCCGACTGGTCCCACACCTCATCCTCACCGACCCGGACTTCGGGCCGATCGGCAAACTTGATGCGAACGTCGTCAAAACCGAAGACCTTGTAAATGCCAAGGATCAGGTTGCAGACGGCGATCGATTCGTCGGTAATCTGCTCCTGAGTGCAAAAGATATGTGCATCGTCCTGGGTGAAAGCGCGCACTCGCATCATGCCGTGCAGGGCGCCGGAAGGCTCATAGCGATGGCACTTGCCGAACTCGGCGAGCCGATAGGGCAGGTCACGATAGCTCGTGATGCCCTGCTTGAAGACCTGTACATGGCCCGGGCAATTCATCGGCTTGATCGCGAACTGGCGACCGTCGACAGTCTCGGTCGTATACATGCCGTCGCCAAAGGTGTCCCAGTGGCCAGAAGATTCCCAGAGCGAGCGTGACATGATTTCGGGCGTGTTGATCTCCCGATAGCCTGCCGCATTCTGCTGCTCACGCATGAAGTTGATCAGGCTCTGGAACAGGTTCCAGCCTTTGGGATGCCAGAAAACGGCGCCCGGCGCCTCTTCCTGGAAGTGAAACAGATCCATGATGCGGCCGAGGCGGCGATGATCGCGCTTCTCGGCTTCTTCGAGCATGTGCAGGTACTGGCGCAGCTGCTTCGGGTTCGACCACGCTGTGCCGTAGACACGCTGCAACATTTCGTTGTTGGAGTCGCCGCGCCAATAGGCGCCGGATACGTGCGTCAGCTTGAAAGCGGTGCCGAGCTTGCCGGTCGACGGCAGGTGCGGACCACGGCAAAGATCGATGAAGTCGCCCTGGCGATACAACGTGATCGATTCACCGGATGGAATGCTGGCGATAATCTCGGCCTTGTATTCTTCGCCGATGCCGCGGAAAAACTCGACAGCCTCGTCACGATCCCAGACCTCACGTTCGATCGTCTCGTCACGATCGACGATTTCCTGCATGCGCTTCTCGATGACTGCGAGGTCTTCATCGGTGAAGGGTTCTGCGCGCGCGAAGTCATAGTAAAAGCCGTTCTCGATCGCAGGGCCGATCGTGACCTGGGTGTCTGGCCACAGCTCTTTAACGGCCTCCGCCAGCACGTGTGCGGCATCGTGGCGCAACAGTTCGAGCCCGTCGTCCGTGTCCCGGGTGACGATCTCGAGCTGCACATCGCTGTCGATGTCGCGCGACAGGTCGTACAACTCGCCGTCGACTTTGACGGCCACGGCGTCACGCGCCAGGCCTTTGCCGATGCTGGCGGCAATCTCGGCACCGGTGGTGGCAGCGTCAAACTGCCGGACGGAACCGTCGGGTAGAGTAATATTTGGCATCGCTCGATCTGGTTGTTGTCAATTCTGTGGCCCGAGGCCACGGCGCGCTATTGTACAGAAATTAACGTGTCTAAACCCCAGCAAAATTGCGTAGAATAGCGCCCCGTCTGAATTAGCTTTGAAAAACCTATGAGCGACTCCCCGGGGCGGGACTTTATCCGCCAGATCATCTTTGAGGACCTCGAGTCCGGCAAACACGATGAAATCGTGACGCGGTTTCCGCCGGAACCGAATGG
>WTCH01000134.1 GCA_013138675.1 Woeseiaceae bacterium
GAGTACAACATGGCTGGCGATGAAGTCTGGTTCTCTGTCTGGAGTGGCAAGGAGCAGGAATCTGCGATCGTCGTTGTTGATGACAAGACGCGTACGTTGAAGGCAGTGATCAAAGATCCTGCACTCATTACGCCGACTGGCAAGTTCAACGTCTATAACACTTTGCACGACGTTTACTAGTTAAAGGAAAAACGGCATGAAACGCAATCACAACATCCTTCTCACTTCGCTGCTGAGTTTGCTACTACCGTTCGCGGCCAGTGCAGCTGAGGAGGAGGTCGCAGCGGACCTGGGTTCGGCGATAACGTCGGGCAAGGCCACTATCTCTGGACGGTATCGCTATGAGTACGTCGATCAGGACAACGCTCTGAAGAACGCCAATGCGTCCACGTTGCGATTGCGGCTGAACTACCGGACCGGCCAGTGGAAGGGCTGGTCCGGGTTTGCCGAGTTCGATCACGTGTTCCACGTGTTGATCGATGACTTCAATTCGGGCGGAGGCACGAGCCCGAATCGTGGAGATTACTCGGTCGTTGCAGACCCGAAAGGTTCTGATCTCAACCAGTTGTATTTTGACCTGGATCCGAACGATAACTGGAAGTACCGCTTTGGCCGGCAACGTATCCTGCTCGACAACCAGCGCTTTGTCGGTGGTGTCGGCTGGCGTCAGAATGAGCAGACGTATGACGCGTTTACGCTCAACACGAAAGCTATCCCGAAAACGGCCTTGTCGTATTCGTACGTCAACTACGTTCGGCGCATCTTCGGGCAGACCGTACCAGCCGGTAAGGAACGCCTCGACGGCCATCTGTTTAACGCGAAGATATCGATCAGTGATGCATTCTCGGTTACGCCCTACCTTTACCACCTCGACTATGACACCGCAGTCGCTAATTCAACGACGACGGTTGGGGCGCGGCTGGCAGGTAGTCCCGGTCTCGGCAGCGGCAAGTTCAACTGGCTGGCTGAATACGCACGTCAGACGGATGCAGGTGATAACCCAACCAGCTACGACGCCAACTACTATCACTTGAATGGTGCTTATGCTGCGGGTAATGGAATGACGTTCGGCCTGGGCTACGAAGTTCTTGGTGCCGATTCCGGAGCAGGTACGGCATTCAGTACGCCGCTTGCAACCCTGCATGCGTTCAACGGCTGGGCGGACCAGTTCCTCGGAACGCCCGCCGCAGGCCTCGAAGATGTCTACGTCAACTTCAAGATGAAAGCCGGCAAATGGAACCTGACGTTTGTGTACCACGACTTCTCGTCCGACACCGGCAGTTTCGACTATGGCAATGAGTTCGACGTATCGGGAGGCCTGAAGCTGTCAGATCGCTACGGCCTGTTGCTCAAGGGCGCATTCTTCGGCGCAGATTCGTCATCGCCGCTGACCAACGTTGATACAAACAAGTTCTGGGTAATGCTCACGGCGAGCTACTAGGCCAACCTACCCAGGCAGCAGGAAGTATAACTGCCAAATTTCTCCTAGCCGGCGGCAGAGGTCGCCGGCAGGAGTTCTTGCCGCCACTTCGGATACAGTTGGTCCGCGTCGTGTGTAAAGCTCTCGAACGCACGTGCAAACTCCCGGTGTTCGCGTGCGAATTCGAACACGTCGGCACCGTCCTTCCAGCATTGCTCGGCCTGCCGCATTGATTTGGCACCGGCCGCTGCACCATCGATGTGGCCGTAGCTGCCACCACCAGCCGTCATGATGACATTGGAATGACCCAGGTTGGCGAAGAAGGCCGGAATGCGCAGGGCGTTCATGCCACCGGAAATAATCGCGGTCGTCGGATTCATGCCAAGCCACTCCTGGTGGAAATAGGGGCCGTCCGCACTGTCCCGCTCGAGCATGTACGCGGTTAACTTGTCCGACGCCTCGCCCTCCATCTTGCCGAAGCTCATCGTCCCGGTATGAATTCCTGAGGCACCCTGTAGTCGCGCCATCTTGCAATGGACGAATGCGGTGTAGCCGCGCATTGACTGCGGTGACGTAATGGCACCGTGCCCGGCACGATGGTAGTGCAGGTATTGCTGCGGGAAGACGCGCCTCGCCGTGGTTACAGCGGCCGCACCAGCGACATATCCGTCGACCAGGAATGCCACGTGATCGGCGTACTCGCCGAATGTCTCAAGAATGAACTCGCCGCGCGCGACCATCTCGTAATGATCATCAGCGGTAATATTGGCAGAGAATAATTTCGCTTCGCCGGTTTCATCCTGTGCTCGTCGCATCGCGTCCGCAACCAGCGGAATTGTCTCTTTAAGCGGGGCGAAGGTCTGATTACCCTGCGGCTCATCGTTCTTGATGAAATCGCCACCAAGCCAGAAGTTATAGCAGGCGTTGGCAAACGGTCGAGGGCGCAAGCCGAGCTTCGGCTTAACGATCGTGCCAACAATAAAGCCACCATTCTCATGCGGTCGTCCGAGAACACGCCACAAGTCGGAGATTGTTGTGGAAGGTCCATCGAACAGGCGCAAGTAATCAGGTGGCACATAAAAGTCGTGCATTTTCGCGTATTCAACATCGCCCATGCCCTGGTTGTTGCCGATGGCCAGCGTCAAAAATGACGCGATCATGGCCCGCCCATCGATGATATTACGGTCGAATAATTCAACCGGATAAGCCAGTTTGATGAGTTCTTCGCTCTCGTCCGCCTCGTAGACAAGTGCGTCTACACCACGAGTGAAGTCATCGGTGGTAGAGACCTCGACGTTGGTGCCGGTCGATGACTCCGCCGCAAAATGCGCAGCCGTTTCCACAAAGGTGCCGAAACCGGCTTTTGGTTTCATGTGGTACGCGACCAGAACGTGCTTGCCGGCTTGCACGAGCTCGCTCTCCGTCAGGTCGAGGTTTACATATCGATTACTCTGGTCCAGCGCCATGGCTTTGTTCCGTTCGTTGCTAGTTGACGCATACCCTAGCCGATGGAGTAACATAAGGATATTCATGCTTTGTTATTGAATTCATAAAGGTTTCTTATGCATCTTACGTTACGGCAACTGCAGTGTTTCTCTGAGGTCGCGCGCAACCTGAGCTTCACTCGTGCGGCGGCGGCTCTACACCTCACACAGCCCGCTGTGTCCATGCAAATTCGACAACTCGAGCAGCAGACTGGTATCGCGGTCACGGAACAAATCGGCAAAAAAATATTCCTGACCGAGGCAGGTGAAGAAGTACTTCGCTATGCCAGGTCGATCCTGCAGCAAGTCGACGAGATGGGTGACGTCCTCGACAAGATGAAGGGTCTGGCCGGTGGCCACCTTCGTATAGCTGCAATCTCATCGGCGAACTATTTCGCACCGCACTTGCTAGGTGTGTTTCACCGGCGCTTCCCGGATGTCGGCGTAAGTATGGATGTCACAAGACAGGAGCGAGTGCTCAGGCAAGTTGCCGACAATGAAGTCGATATGGCGATCATGGGCCAGCCACCCGACTCCATGCAGGTGGATGCCATTCCGTTTATGGAGAACCCACTGGTTATCATCGCGCCGCCCGACCACCCTCTGGCGAAGGTGAAGAGCATTTCGCTAAAGAAAATGGAAAAAGAGACGTTTCTCACTCGCGAGCCGGGCTCCGGAACTCGCCGCGCAATGTTGCGTTTTTTCGACGAGCACAATCTGACGATGGTGACTGGAATGGAGATGGGCAGCCTCGAAGGTATCAAGCAAGGGGTACAGGCAGGGCTTGGCTTGGGCATCGTGCCCCGGGGATCCATCGAGATAGAGCTCAAGCTCAAGATGCTGGCGATTCTAAATGTTAAAGGCATGCCGATCAGACGTAACTGGCACGTGGTCATGCACCAGGGCAAGAGGCTGTCGGCGGTCGCCGATGAGTTCAGGTCTTTACTTGTTGACGAGGCGCAAACCCTGCTGTCCGGAAAATCGAGCTAGACCTGATTCCATATCGCAGGAATATCCCTGAGATCATCCACGACCCAGTCGGCACCGAGCGAGTCTGCCGGCGTTGCGTCATAGCCTGACCGAACCAGCGCGACATCCACAGCAGCCGAGCGTCCGGTGCTTACGTCCGTACTGCTGTCGCCCACGTAGAGGACTTGCTCTGCAGTGGTGTCCAACTCGTCGATAGTCGCCAGCAATACCGCGGGGTGTGGTTTTATCGGAAAGCAGGGTCCCGAGCCGCGGACGACGTCGACAAGACTGCGGACCTCGAGATTCTCGAGCGATGTCTGACAAAGGTGCTGTGGCTTGTTACTGCACACGCCGACAGATATTTCTTGTGCCACCAGGTACTCAAGAAGTTCGCGTGCGCCGGGTGCAAGCGTCGTCAAGCGACTGCCTCGGTCGAGATATGCCTGTTCGAACTCGGCAGTAAGGCTGTCAATCTCCCCGGAAGCAGCCTGTACCTCCAGGCTCGCGAGTGCACGTCGAATCAGAAGCTCTGGCCCACCGCCGATCATCAGTTTGACGTCGTCCAGTTCGAGGTTTGGGTAGCTGTGCCGCGCTAGCACAGTGTTTAGAGCGGCATGGATGTCGGATGCAGAATGGATCAGTGTCCCGTCGAGGTCGAAAATGACAGCTTCAGGCCGCACGTTTTTCCCTGGCCGCCGCAAACATCTTTTCGAGGATGGGCATCAGAATCAACTCCATCGACAATAGCATCTTGCCGCCGGGCACTACGATCGTGTTGCGTCTCGACATGAAAGAATCCTTGATCATCGCGAGCAAGTGGGGGAAATCCACATCAAACTTTCTTGGATCACGAAACCGAATAACGACGAAACTCTCGTCTGCCGTCGGAATATCGCGTGCGATGAACGGGTTCGAGGTGTCGACGGTTGGAACGCGTTGAAAATTGATGTCGGTGCGTGAGAACTGCGGCGCAATGTGCGTCACGTAGTCTTCCATGCGACGTAGAATAGTCGTTGTCACATCCTTCTCGGCATAGCCGCGTTGCAGCGTGTCGCGATGAATCTTCTGAATCCACTCGAGATTGACGATGGGTACCACGCCGATCAAAAGGTCGGTGAATTGAGTGACATCACATTTTTCGGTGATCATTGCGCCGTGCAGGCCTTCGTACAACAGTAGATCAGTGCCTTCCTCCAGTTCGCTCCATGGCGTGAACGTGCCCGACGAACAGCCGTGCAAAGCTGCCTCGTCTTCGTTGTGCACGTAATAGCGGCGTTTACCCTTACCTGATTCGCCGTATTCTTTGAACAGGCTGGCAAGCTCGCAAATCAGGTTGGCCTCGGGGCCGAAATGGCTGATGTTTCGGCTATCGGCGGCTGCATTGGCAATGACCTGACTCATTTCGGAACGGTCGTAGCGGTGAAAGCTATCGCCCTCGACAATGCTCGGCGTAGCGTCCAGCCGACGGCAAATATGCTCGAATGCGGTTTTTACGGTGGTTGTGCCGGCCCCTGAAGAACCGGTGACGGCGACGATAGGATTCTGAGTAGACATGTCGGCAACGTATCATCTGCAACAATAAATGAAATTAAATCTTATTTATCGATTTCATAAACAAAAGCTTATGTGTCATGCCGGGAAATTTTCGGTAGTCTGCATTACCGTGGAAGAAGGCACGGCAAATCTGCTGCAGCGGCGGCAGCAACGAATGGGCTCGGCCTATCGGCTGTTTTACGACAAGCCTTTGCACCTGGTACGTGGCGAGGGAGTCTGGCTGTTCGACGCCGACGGCAACAAGTATCTCGACATGTACAACAACGTGCCCCACGTCGGGCACTGTCATCCGCACGTGGTTGATGCCATTTTCAGGCAGGCAGGCACACTCAATACGCATACGCGCTACCTTCATGAGAACGTACTCAATCTGGCAGACCGCCTGACCGGAAAATTTTCGGACGATCTTGATACGGCGATGTTTTGCTGCACGGGCACCGAGGCCAATGAGCTGGCGCTTCGGATCGCGCGCCGGTGTAC
>WTCH01000164.1 GCA_013138675.1 Woeseiaceae bacterium
CCTCTACGCTCGCCTGGGCAGATAAAACCGATATCGAAGGCCGTTGGCTCACGCAAAAAGGCGACGGCTGGATAAGGATTCAAATCGTTGGCGATTCGCTGGAGGGATCTGTCGCCGGATCACCCGACCCCAAGCAGCGCGAGGAACGCAAGTTCGACGATCGAAACCCCGACACCAACCTGAGAACCCGCCGACTCGAGGGCCTGACGATCATGACGGGCTTTGAGTACGGAGGTGACGGCCATTGGTCGGGCGGTACGGTTTATGACCCGAATAGTGGCAAGACGTACAAGTGCACCGTAAAGCAGCTTGATGCCAATACACTGAAGATTCGTGGATTCATTGGCATATCGCTTTTTGGACGCTCCGAAACCTGGACACGAGACGACGAATAACGAAGATCCGACGATGCAATGTTTTTCTTTCTCACTTCGATCTGTAATGTTCAATCGATGCCAACGTTGCCATCACCCCCGTTGGGTCTCCCCGCGCAATGTTATTCAACTGAACTAGTGTCGCCGCTACACCATAGAAGATCTTGCATAGTCTTGGTTGTTCTTTTGGATTGTCCTTAGGATTATCTTTGTCGGTGTAACGTACCGGTACATTGTCGCCTTCCCCGATTCCGAAGTCGCCCATAGCTGCCTGCAACGACCTGTCTCCTTGAGGATCTTCAATTTTGGCACCTACCGGTACATTGTTGCCTTTCCGGGTTTCGAAGTCGTACGTCGCCCCCTGCGACGGCTCGACTCTTTGTGCAGTCGTTGTGCACCCGAAATTACTGACAATTGCGGCACACAACAGGAATGTCAGGAACCGTTTGCTTTGCGTACTCATGTCGTCCTCCATCTGCCCACGATTGACACTACGGCATGAATAAGGACAAGAAGTGAGTAAGGACTGATGTATTTCTGAGGATTTGCTGATGTCTTCCTATGGCCGATAGTTACCGGTCAGAAATCCCATTACTGATCTGTAACTACCGCATCTGCTTCGATTTCAACAAGCATGCGAGGGTCAATCAGACGGCTAACCTCTACCATGGTCGTCGCGGGCATGATGTCGCCAAACGCCTCTTTGTGCGCACGCCCGATTTCTTCCCACTGATCGATGTTGGTCACGAACATGCGGGTGCGCACAACATAAGTAAGGCCTGCCCCTGCCGATTCGAGAACTTCCCGAATCACTTCGATACAACGCGTCGCCTGGGCGTAAGGATCGCCCTCGCCGACCAGTTCGCCATCCGGCCCAACTGAGGCACAGCCGGTTACTGCGATAAACGGCCCGGTGCGCACGGCTCGCGAGTATCCAACAATCGCTTCCCAGGGTGCCGCGGAGCTGTACGATTCACGCTTCATAGTCATAAAATACCTTAGATTAGTTTATTAACTCTTTGTTTATTATTAACTTTTAATGCCACAAACGACGCTAGCGACAATCCGATGTAAGCAGTGACCACCGGCCAGAATGTCTCTTGCTGTGCTGCTGCTCCGACAGGTACTACGAGCAGCAGCCTGGCCAGTTCCACACGCACCGCATGCTCCCTGCCCTCGTTGAGAAGTCCGATCGTCCAAAGCTGCGCCCAAAGCATCAGGCAAGGGATCAATACACCTACTGCCCCCGTAGTGCCAATCATCCGTCCTATAGCGAGCGTTAGTAGCAAGACCACGACAAACTGCGCCAGTACGTAGTAGCGCATTCCTGGGCCAGGTGCGGCATCGAACTTCGTGACGTGCCCCAGGTCGAATGGCGGCTTAGGGTACTGCGCTGCAACATCAGGCGGCCGCCAACCCGTGCGCCGAAACCAAACGCCGATCTTGTCACGCCAACGGGCGGTCTTGCGTGCATCAAACAACAGGTAGTCATAAACCTGCAGGTTGGCCCAGAACGGGTTCCAGCTGGCCAGTGGCTTACGCACGCCGAACACCACCGGATCGTCGTCGTGTTCATCTTCGAATGTACCGAACATTCGATCCCACAGGATCAGGATGCCGCCGTAGTTCTTGTCGATGTAACGCTCGTTCTGCGCATGGTGCACGCGATGGTTTGACGGTGTGATGAGAATGTAGTCGAGCACGCCAAGGCGACGAATAGTCTGCGTATGCACCCAGAACTGATAGATCAAATTGATGGCATTAACGGTAATCAGAACTTCGAGCGGAAAGCCGATCAGGAACAAAGGCAGGTAGAAAACCCACCCGAACAGAAACCCCGTGCTGGTTTGCCGAAGTGCTGTCGAGAGATTGTAGTCCTCACTCTGGTGATGCACCGCGTGTGCTGCCCAGAGAATCGAAATCTCATGGCTAAAGCGGTGAAACCAGTAGTAGCAAAAGTCCCAGGCGATCGCTGCTGTAACCCACAGCGCAATGCCTTGTGGCGATGTATCAAACCAGGACAGCGGCATATCGATCAGGGCAAAGTTCTGCAGCACGTAGCCCCAGATGATGAACTTCAGGAACTTTGTGAAATAGCCAGTCGTCGTGCTGAGGATGCCGGCGCTCAGGCTGTTGATCGCATCGTTCGCGCGAAACAATCCCTTGTGGCGAGCCCGATCGACGATCAGTTCGATGATGATCGCGAGCAGGAAAAACGGCACGGCCAGGGCGATTAGGTCCATACGCTAATATTACGGTAAGCTCCGCGCCGTAACAGCCCCCAGAGAAGCCGATGATCAATCCCGCCGAACTCGAACTCCTGCAGAACGCACTGGCAAAACTCGCCGAGGGCTACGAGCACCTGCCGGACTTTACGCCGGATTTCGACACTGATGCCGCAGCAGAGGTATTGCAAACGGTCGCAAGACGCATGCAAGATAACTACCCCTACTACCACCCGCAGTACGCCGGGCAGATGCTCAAGCCGCCGCATGCGGTCGCCCGAATCGCCTACGCGATGTCACTTTGGGTTAACCCCAACAATCACGCGCTTGACGGTGGCAAAGCGAGTTCTGCACTTGAGAAAGAATGCATCGTCGACCTTGGACGAATGTACGGCTGGGATTCTCCACTCGGCCACCTGACCGGTGGCGGCACCATGGCCAATCTCGAAGCACTGTGGGTTGCGCGTCGGCTGCACCCCGGCAAACGGGTCATTGCCTCGAAGCAGGCTCACTACACACACAGCCGCATCAGTGAAGTCCTCGGAATGCCATTCTCGCCGGTTTCGGTTGGCCATGACGGTCGGATGGACCTTGCCGAGATCGAGAAACTGCTGCAGGCCGGTGACGTCGGGACGATTGTCGCAACGATCGGCAACACGGGTCTCGGCGCGGTTGATCGCTTGCCCGAGATACTCGACCTTGCCGCCAAGTACGATGCGCGCGTTCACGCGGACGCAGCTTATGGCGGCTATTTCGGCCTGGCCAGTGAATTGCGAGACGAAACCCGTGCCGCCTACGACAACCTGGTTAATGTCGACTCAATCGTGGTCGACCCTCACAAACACGGATTACAACCCTACGGTTGCGGATGCGTACTGTTTCGCAATGCGGACGTCGGGAAGTTCTACAAGCACGACTCGCCATTTACCTATTTCAGTTCGGCCGAGTTGCACCTGGGCGAAATCAGCCTCGAGTGTTCGCGGCCTGGTGCCTCCGCGGTTGCACTGTGGGCGACACAGCAACTGTTTCCCCTCGAAAAAGGTGGCCAGCTTTCGACATGGTTGGACCAGGGTTTGCTCGCCGCACGCAGTTTCTGGGAACGTCTTGATGCGAGCGAAAATTACCAGCCGCTCATGTCACCGGAACTCGATATCGTTTGCTATGCCGTCACGGCAGATAAGGCCAGCAATTCGAGCGTGAAGGCACGGCGCGTTTTCGAACTCGCCGCACAAAAGGAATTGCATCTCGCGATGATCGAGCTGCCCGTTGATCTCGTACGGACCTACGTTCCCGGGCTTGAATCCGATGTTGAGACTGTAACGTGCCTGCGCTCGGTGCTAATGAAGCCCGAACACAAGGACTGGTTACCGCAGATTATGGCTATCCTCGAAGAATGCGCATCAGCATGAAGCCGGCGTAAAAGCAGGCGAAACCGCCGATCATCGTTATCATCAGGTACGCAAACGAATTCAGAATCTCGTTTCGCTGCAACATCGTGTGCAGTTCCATGATTAGCGCCGACAAGGTTGTGAAGCTGCCGCAAAAACCAATGGCTAACAGCAGTCGATACTGATCCGGCACGATGCCGGCGGCATTGAACCACGCCGCGGTCGCTACGAGTTGCGCGATTGCCCCCATGATCAGGCAACCCACTAGATTGGCAGTTAGCGTTCCCCATGCGTATGACACGTCGCGTTGCAGCATGACGTTTAATGCGAACCGCGCCACCGCGCCAAGCGCGCCGCCGACAGCAACCATGCCATAAGACCAGAGAGCAACCCGCATTACTCTGGCTTCCTGAGTTCTTGTTGCATCGACTCGTATTCCTGCTCCATGCGCAGAATCAGTTCACGTGCCGGCAGGATGTCATCGATATTGCCGACTCCCTGCCCGGCGCCCCAGATGTCTCGCCAGGCTTTTGCATCGGTTTTGTCTGCTTTGCCAAAGTCCATTGCTGCCTTGTTTCCCTCTGGCAGGTTGTCCGGGTCCAGCCCTGCATTGCGGATGCTGCCCTTGAGGTAGCTGCCGTGCACTCCCGTGAACAGCGAGGAATACGCAATATCTCCTGATGCGCTGTCGACAATCATCTCTTTGTAGTCGGGGATGGCATTGGCCTCCTTGGTCGCGATGAATCGCGTGCCCATATAGGCAAGATCGGCACCCAGAGCTCTGGCGGCGAGTACATCGGCACCGCTCGTCATAGACCCCGACAGGATGATCACACCATCAAATTCACGGCGGATCTCCTTAACGAGCGCGAATGGACTCGAAGGGCCTGCGTGACCACCCGCACCGACACAAACGGCGATAACGCCATCGACGCCCTGCTCGATCGCCTTGCGCGCGTGGCGCATGTTGATGACATCGTGAAAAACGAGTCCACCGTAGCTGTGAACGGCTGTCACTATTTCTTCGGGTGGCCTCAGACTAGTGATGATGATCGGCACTTCGTGACGAACACAGACTTCCATGTCGGCAAGCAAGCGCTCGTTGCTTTGGTGTGCGATCTGATTGACGGCGAACGGCGCCACTGGTTCGTCAGGATAGTTCTCGCGATGCTCGGTCAGCCCATCTTCTATCTGGCGGATCCAGTCATCGAGCATTTCCTGCGGTCTTGCATTAAGTGCCGGAAATGAGCCGACAATACCCGCAGTACATTGAGCGATGACAAGGTCCGGGTTCGAAACGATGAACATCGGAGCGCCAATCAGCGGCAAGCGTAGATTCCCCTGGAGTGCGGTTGGTAGCGGCATCCGGCAGCAGGTCGTCAGGCTTTCTCGAGCATGAAGCTCGACTCGCACTCGGCGATCACGACATCATCTGAGGCACGACGTATCTCACCTTTCAGGATAATGAGTCGCCGGCGCTCGGTTTCTATCCAGCCCTTTATCATCAGTTTTTCACCGACGCGTGCGGGGTGGCGATAACGAATCTCGCATTTCGCTGTGTGTGCCTTGCGACCTTGCTGGTAGAGAATGTTCGCGGTTACGTCATCGAGCGCGGTGTAAATGATCCCGCCATGCACCGTGTCGCTAAATCCCACATGATTCTCGTTCGGCGTGAACTCGGCCGTACACTCGTCGCCCTGAACATCGAAGTGGATCTTGAGACCTACCGGGTTATCAACTCCGCAGGCAAAACACATGGGCGCGGCTTCGATTTCTCCTGACATGTGAGGCGCTTATTGAACCTGTTCGTGGATTTCCAGCTCGACGTCGTTACCGCCGGCCGGCGCCACGATGATCGAACCAAACCAGTCGCCTGGTTGTGCACCCGGTTGCCCGGACAAGGACACGCGAGCAATCAATTCAAACTCTGCAAAATTCGACAACTCGCGGCCTGGCACCATCGATTCACGGTCGCCTATCTCAACGTATGCCGGCAACTCGGAAAGGCGTCGGCGTGCAGCAGCAATAGGTGGAACCGGCACCGCCGGGTCACGCGCGATGAGAAATACTGTCGCTTCTGCCGGTAACGCCGCGAGGGCCTCAGCCGACAGGGAAATTCTGGCTCGCACAACAGCACCCTCACTGAGCGGTCCCGAAGGTGCTTCAGCAGGCGCTTCTTCGGGTACCTCAGTTGACTCTGCAACGGGCATCTCCGGATGCTGCACCGCCGGAGGAGCTTCACCGCGCCACTCGGCGATTCGCTGTTCCAGAATGCCTTGAATCTCGGCTGGCGGATTCAGCCCAAGTAGTCGCTCCCAGCGTTCCGCGGCCAGATCCGTATCGCCACGATTAAACGCGCCAATACCGCCGTAAAACAGCGCCTGGGAGTTGTTTGGGTCCAGAGCCAGCGCATTTTCAAAAAGCGATGCTACGCGACCGTCGATCTCACTGCCGGTACTCGCCAGCAGCGCTTCACCAAGTGATACCAGGGCTTGCGGATTCTGAGCCGACTCTAGCTCAATAGCCTTCTCGAAGGCCTCAATCGCACCCGAATAGTTGCCGAGTGACATGTACGACCGTCCGAGCATTTGCCAACCTTCCGGATTATTGGGGTCGACAGCCAGTCTTTCGGCCAATGCATTGATGGCGTCGTCCATTCCCGGCGCAGCAGCACCAGCACCTCCTGACGGCAGATCAGGGCTGCCCTGGCGATAGTAAAGACCGGAAGACAGCGCGACGACCAGTATGACCGCAGCACCAATCAGCGGGCTCAGGCTGCGTTGATGGCGGTACAAAGGCCATACCGCAAAGCCCACGGCAACCAGGCTCATCACGGCGAGCAAAATCCAGAGTGTCATCAGTGTTAGTCCTCGGCGGCCGAGTCGTCGTCAATAGGCAACGTCATGCGTCGGCGAACAATATTCACAAGCACGTACGCGCCACCCAGCAGGAACAGCGCCGGAGCAATCCAGAGAATCAGGGTCTTGCCGCTTGCCCGGGGATTGTAGAGTGCGAAATCTCCGTAGCGTTCCACCAGGAAGTCAAAAATCTGCTCGTCGGTCAGGCCGTCTTCGAGCATGTGACGAATTTCACGGCGCAGGTCCCCGGCGAGAAACGCATTCGAGTCTTTGATCGTTGTGTTTTGACACTTGAGGCATCGGACTTCATCGATGATCTTTTCGTAGCGCGCCTGCAAAACCGGGTCATCCAGTGCTTCTTCGCTATCGACCGCAAACGAAACGGTGGCGATCAACGACAACGTCAAAATGCTGAACAAGATTCTCATTGTATCTTTCCTGCCGATTCGAGATGGGGAACGAAGTGCTTCTCCCAGAGTGGCCGATTGAGCGGCCCGAGATGCTTGTACAACACCGTGCCATCGGGACCGACAAGGAACGTTTCGGGTGCTCCGTACACACCCCAGTTGATTCCCGCCCGGCCATCTTCGTCGTACGCTGTATCGACATACGGATCGCCAAGCTCCTGCAACCAGCGCTGCGCCTCAACCTGGTTGTCGCGCCAGTTCAGGCCAAACATCTGAATGGAACCCGACTCTGCCAGCTGCAACAGGAAATCATGCTCCTGCCGGCAGCCGACGCACCAGGTCGCCCAAACATTGACGAGGGCCATGCCATCGCCAAAGTTGGCATTGCTCACGGTCTTCGACGGGTCGGTTAGAGACGGCAGCTCAAATTGGGGCGCAGGTTTGCCAAGGAACGGCGATGGCAAAGCGTTGACGTCTCGTTCCGGGTCGAGCCCTTTGACGAACATCAGGATCAGCAGTGCAAAAATGACGACCGGTGCCGAGTACTTCCACATTACGCTCGCTCCGCCGCTGCTGTCGTCGCTTTAGCGTGTGCCGGCGCCGTCGAGCGATAGCGGCGATCCGTGACAGCGATCAGTCCGCCCAGCGCCATGACGATGGCACCGAACCAGATAAACCGAATCATCGGCTTGTACTGAATGCGCACGCTCCACGTGTCGTTACCAAGCTGGTCGCCGAGCGCGATGAACAAGTCCTTGTTCCATTGAACGTCGATGCCGGCCTCGGTCATCCAGTTTTTCTGTACGAGATACTGCCGCTTCTGCGGGTGCACCTCAGCCACAAAATTACCGTCTTTTCGAATTTCAATAGTGCCTTCGATCGCTGTGTAGTTAGGGCCCTGAACCTGGCGCAACTCGCGTAGCTCGAAAGCATGTCCGGCAACCTCGACACTCTCACCTGAGCGCATGCTCATGTCGGTTTCGACGTTGAACGCCGAGGTGAGGGTTACGCCAAGAATAAACATGCCGACGCCGAGATGTGCGATAGACATACCCAGCACGGCCGGTGTAATCCGCGCTGCACCTTCAGCACGACGCAACGACCGGATCGGCTCAATCAGGGCTGTAGAAATAACCCATAGCGCAGCAATGACGCCAACGCTAACCATGACTCCGAAGCGGCCATACAGCACGCCGGGAATCAGGATGCCGAGAACGATCGAAACAATGGCAGGCAACATCAGCTTGCTTGTCAGCAGGTTGCCCTTATGGCTACGCCACGTTGTGTGCATGCCGATACCAACCAGGAATACCAGCGGCAGCATTGGCAACAGGAAAACCTTGTTGAACCACGGTGCGCCCACTGAAATTTTTCCCATGTCGAGCACTTCGTAAATGAGCGGCGCCAGCGTGCCATAGAAGACGACGATCGTAGCGACCACCAGAAGTACATTATTCAGCAGTAAGAACGTCTCACGAGAATTCGGACTGAATCCTGCATCCGAATCCAGCCCCGGCGCTCGCCAGGCGAACAGGATCAGGGCACTGAGGACGACGATGCCGAGGAACGTAAGAATGAATACGCCGCGCGCCGGATCGGTCGCAAATGCGTGCACCGATACGATGATGCCGGAGCGAACAAGGAATGTACCGAGCAGACTCAACGAGAATGCGGCGATGGCCAGCATCAGCGTCCAGCTCTTGAACAGGCCACGTTTCTCGGCGACCGCAAGCGAGTGGATTAGCGCTGTACCGACAAGCCACGGCATGAAGGATGCGTTCTCAACCGGGTCCCAGAACCACCAACCACCCCAGCCAAGCTCGTAGTATGCCCACCAGCTACCCAGCGCGATGCCGAGCGTCAAAAATATCCACGCCATCGTTGTCCACGGCCGCGTCCACTTCGTCCACTGCTTGTCCAGAT
>WTCH01000057.1 GCA_013138675.1 Woeseiaceae bacterium
GTTGGCGTCAACTCCGGCAAGGGTGGTAGTGGCGGTGGTGTGACAACGCCGACCTTCATCATCGCGTTGAGCGTTCTTGCATTGCTACGTCGGCGAAAGCCACTCAGTAGCGCCTGACCTGGCGCACCAATCCAGGGTCTCGCCGCGTTATTCAGCGACGCATTCAGTGTCCACCAGCACGGCTCGCGACAAATCACGCTGATCTACCAATATGCAGTTTGCTCCGTCTGTAACCAGGCGGAAATGTATTGGCATCTCCATATTGCGCCCCTGGGCAGGGGAGCCCTCAACGGACTGCGGAATTTTTCGTTCGATGGTGAGGACGCTCGTATCTGTCAGCGCATCGTCGGCAAGCGTGACATCTGTATGCAGCGCTGCGTTGACCGTTTGCTGCAGTGCTGCCCGACTTGCCGCATCGGGATTGACGATCACAGCCGCCTGATCCGCATCCGGGGCCACGTTTTTGCAGCCGGACATACTCATCACGAAGACGGCCAGGGCTATCGCTCTCGTTACATCTTTCATTACGGTCTCAGAATCCGGTTCATCTGCCACGGCGATTTCGGCACGACAGGCTCGACTGCATTCAGCGGCTGCGATGCCTTACTCAGAATACCCGGCGCAACGCCCGATGCTGCCGGACAGGCCGCACCATCGCGATAGGCCAGCGCAACTGCCAGCCGGCCTTCGGCCGGGTCGCCAAGCTGCGCAGTGAAATCATCGGCCACCGAGCATCCTGGTACATCTTCGCCGGCACCGCTTGCATTGGCCGGAGAGAATCCATCGGAGTAATCGCCAAATCCTGCTGCGTTTGCGCCTTTGAACTGAATCGTGAAGTACGTCGTGCCGCAGTTATCGGTCGGGTAGAAGCCGTAGGGCTTGCCACAAGTGGTCGATCCGATCTGAATGACCTCGACACCGACGCCGCGCAGACCGTTAATGATTGCCTCGCTGGCTGAACAGGTACCGCCGCCGGTCAGAACGTAGACACGCAGCAGATCAAGTGTTGGCAGCGCCTGGTTTGCAGGAGCACTAAATCCCTGCGTCCTTGTGTGGAACGGCGTCGGCGCAAGCGCTTGTCCTGTTACAGGGTTTGTTGCCGGATGCTTGTCATTGAAACTCAGTTCATCGAATACCCGGCCGGCTGTCGGCCCGGGTCCTGCAATCATGTAGGCCAGCTCGCTCGCAATGTCGAGGAAACCACCACCGTTGTAGCGCAGATCCAGCACGAGATCGTCGATACCTGCCCCGTTGTTGTGGGCGTTCAGCTGATTAACCGCATCAATGAGCGCCTGCTCAGCTGTTGCGAGATGATCATTGAACGTCATGTAGCCGACTTCGCCAGTCTGCGTCGAAATGACCTGCGTATTCTGCACAGTGGCCGATGTGACGCTGGCGGATGTTAGTGTCACATCACGCGGTGTTGCCGAACCAAGGTCAAGAACCGTGAATGTGTGCGATTCGCCAACAGAACCTGGGAAGAGTCCCGCATTCAGCGTGTCAACGTCATTCCCAAATTCGAAATCGACGCCGTCGATCGCGAGTATGTCGGCGCCGCGGGCAAGCGGCACGGGGATATTGGTTGCCGGTGAATTTGGCTCGGTGTAAGCAATAAGGAGCTTGCGTGGTGGGGTATTTGATATGAACGCCCAGGTGATGCCGTAGCCGAACGTCACTCCGGATTGTGACAGCTGGTGCCACTCATCCGAACCGTAGGTGAAATGGAATTGATCTTTCGGTGTGCCCGACGGCGTTAGTGCATTGGTTGTAAGCAGGTCGAAATAGGCAAGCGGGTCATTGTAGAGCCCCGGGTCCCTGTCCGTGACTTCGTCGTACCAGAGGTAGGTATCGTCGGTATAGGAGCGCAGGAAGTTATTCTCATCGAGTGTCTCGCCCTGCACGTCCGGATAAGGATCGCCCGTCGCCGGGTTGATACCACCACGAGGCGCCTCGCATCGGGCATAGAAGGTCATGAAATCCAGAAAAACGCCCGGCTGCCAATCGCTGCCGCTGTTGTTACCACCTCCTCCACTGCCGAGGCCACCACCACCGTCTCCACCACCGCAGGCAGCGAGCGAAACAAGGATCGCGAGTAAGGAAATCATTCTGGACATGGTGAACACTCTCTCAGGGTGGACGGGATATATTGGCGTCGAGCCGAACGCGCATAGCGACCGAATTACTTATTATGTAGTCTTACGAGCCCACAAGTTCCGACTAGATCACAGTTTATGAATCTCAAAACAATCGTAGCATTGCTTGTTCTCACCGCAGCGCCCGCCATCGCGCAGGACGAGGCCAATGAAAACACGATCGATCCGTCGATAATTCCGGCCGATATCGCCGCGAAAGCCGTCGCTCTGCGCGAGCGCGCACTCAACGATAACCTGTCAGTCGATATTGTCGAATCTGTAACTACCGAGGTCGGATCACGGCGTATGGGCACGGCGGGCGACCAGCGCGTCATTGCCTGGGCGCAGGCTAAGTTCGAAGAGCTGGGCTTTGACCGGGTCTGGACGGAGCCCGTGGAACTCGATCGGGGCTGGATCCGCGGTGAGGCCACGGCCGAAATTCTCGAGCCTTACCCGCACAACATTGTCATGACCGCTCTCGGTTACAGCGTGGGCACTGACGGTGACCTCGTAGCTGAAGTCGTGGAGTTTCCAACCTATGACGACCTGCTGGCGATGCCCGAAGGGGACAGCCTCAAAGGCAAGATCGCGTTTGTCTCCTACAGCATGGCCGACTACGTGCCACCCGAGGACGGCTCCGGCTTGGGCGCTTACGGCGAGGGCACCAGGGCCCGAGGCAAAGGTCGCGTCGAAGCCGCGAAACGAGGCGCCGAGGCCATTGTCATTCGCTCGGTGGGGATCGACGACAATCGCAATGGCCACACGGGCAGCGGCTACAATTATGAAGAAGGCGTCAGGCTGATCCCGACGGCGGCCCTCTCCGCTCCCGATGCCATTCTCATCCAGAATATGCTTAACCGGGGCAAACCGGTGGTTCTCAAGATGAACCTGACGTCTGAATTTACCGGCCCACAGATGAGCGCCAACATCATCGGTGAAATCACGGGCCGCGAAGATCCTGACCGTTTTGTTTTTCTTGGTGCGCATGTCGATTCCTGGGATGAGGGAACGGGAGCGCTCGACGACGGTGCCGGTATAGGCTCAATGATGGCAACCGCGGCTCTTATCGGCCAGATGGAACAGCGTCCGCGCAGGAGTATTCGCGTAATCCTGTTCTCGGGAGAAGAGATCGGCTTCTACGGTGTCTATGCCTACATGAAGAAGCACGCGGACAACATCGACTACCATCTGCTGGGCGCCGAAGTGGATACCGGCGGTGGCCGTGCCAATACGCTGACATCCGGTGTTGGCCCGAATTCGCTCGCGGTCGTGCGTGAGATGCACAAACTCGTCGCACCGCTCGGCATCGAGTTCAATGACGCCAACGATGCCCAGGCGCAATCCGACATGAGCGAAGCAAGCAAAGCCGGCATGCCTGCGCTGGACCTGCGCCAAGATTTGAACGGTTACTTCATGTACCACCACACACCGAACGATACCTTCGACAAGATCATTCCAGAGGACATGCGTTACCTGACTGCGGCCTACGCAACGCTGTTTTACCTGGCGGCTGAACTCGACGTCGAATTCAGAGACTAAGTACATCAGACCTCATACAGCAGTACTGCATGCAAGAAGGAGCCGACCCATGTGGAAATCGACATCTCGAAGGAGCCTCGCGATCGCCCTGCTGGCTGCAGGGAGTTTGGCCGTTCCCGCTACCGTTCATGCGCAGCGAGCGCAAAATAACGAATCGGACATGGCATTTCTGCAGCGTATGCAGGCACGACTTAGCCGGATTGAGGCCAGGACGGAACAGCTCGAAGTCTATGCAGATCAACGCATGGGCAAGTCGACGGGGACGAAAAGCGGCTATGGGGTTTCGATGGCGGGCAAGTCGGCGGGCACCATGAGAGATTCGGCCGGCGGCCGAAACGGCATGGATCAGCCGGTAAATAGCGAAGCCACCCGCATTCAGCTACAGCTCAGGTCAATGAGGAAGAAGGCCAAAAAAGAAAGCGACAGGATCGCGGACCAGGCGCATGACGCAAATGGTTCAGGCGACCTCGACCGCGAACACATCGAATCGGTCGTTTTCCGCACGGAGCAAAAACTCGATGAACTCGAGAAAGACCTGCGTCGGTTGTAGCCGCATTCTAGATTTGGCCTGCTCGTTACAGGTAATTCACAGCATTGCGAGGAATGCAAAAGGACCGCACCGCCACTGACTTTATCTGCGCGAAGACCTGGTCACTGACTTGCAGGCCGAGTTCCCTGATTGAACGTCGGGTAACACGAGCCACGATGCGATCGTCACCAAGCTTGAGACGCACGAGCATGGACGGTCCATTGCCGGGCTGAATGGCTTCAACGACAGCCGGCAGAATATTGAGAATAGTGCTTTGCTCCGGCATCGAGCGGCACAAGCTCACGTCGCTCGCACGAATGCGCAGGCGCAGCGACGATCCCTCCTCCGCGGCCCTGCCCGGCACCCAGAGATCGCCGCCGGAAAACGCGAGCCGTGTCAGATCATCCCCTGCATCATGTTCACGCGCGATTCCCTCGATGACTGACCCGGACTGATCCCCGCCGAGCGCCGGAATATCCATGCGTACGAGAACGTCCTGTAATTCACCGTCAGCCACAACCCGGCCACTTTCAATAACCACAAGGTGATCGCAAAGGCGGCACACTTCGTCAATGTTGTGGCTGACATAGATGATCGGCACTTGCGACTCAACGTGCAGTCGGTCGAGAAATGGCAGTATCTCGTCACGCCGTGCCTGGTCGAGCGAGGCAAGCGGCTCATCCATCAGCACGAACTTCGGCGAACTCATCAGGGCCCGAGCTATTGCGACCCGCTGCGCCTCACCACCCGACAACTCCGAGGGGCTGCGCGACAGGAAATTTTGCAGACCGAGTAACTCAATAACATGATCGAAATCCGGGCCACCGTTGTTGCTACGGCGTTTTTGTCCGTACTCGATATTGGCGCGCACCGACAAATGATCGAACAATCGCGGTTCCTGAAATACGTAGCCAATGTTGCGCTCCTGGACCGAACGCGACGTACCACCTGCGGATTTTTCGAGTCCAGCGATACAACGCAGTAACGTTGTCTTGCCGGCGCCTGACGGGCCGAATACGGCTGTGATGCCCTGCGTCGGCACTTCGATATTAACGTCGAGTGCAAAACTCTCGCGTTGCAGCTTGTAGTTGAGCTGTATTGTCGCGCCCGGACTCATCGCTGCCACCGTCGGTTGACGAAGAACATCGCGAACAAGGCGATAAATGCCACCACCAGAAGCAGTGCAGACAACTGGTGTGCAGCCGCGTAATTCAATGACTCGACCTGATCATATATGGCGATCGAGACGACGCGCGTTTCGCCCGGGATATTGCCGCCGACCATCAGCACAACACCGAATTCGCCAAGCGTATGGGCGAAACTCAGAACCACTGCACCGAGGTAGCCGCGAATCGAAAGCGGTACTGCGACGGAGAAGAACGCATCCATGCGGCTCGCACCAAGTGTCCACGCTGCTTCGAGCTTCTGTTTACCCAGTGACTCAAACGCGGCAGTCAGTGGCTGCACCGCAAATGGCAGGCTGTAGATACATGACGCGATGACCAGGCCTGTAAATGAAAATGTCAGCGCACTGCCAGTGAGCTCAACCCACCAGCCACCGAGCGCACCCGCCGGACCCAGGACGATCAATATATAGAACCCAATTACGGTCGGCGGCAGAACAATCGGCAGTGCCACGGTCGTTTGCACGAGCGGCTTCCAGGATGAATCCGTCTGCGACAGCCACCAGGCGATCGGCGTAGCGACGAAAATAAGGACGATCGTCGTTACGCCGGCCAGTTGAATGGATAGCAGTAGTGGTTGCCAGAGCAGGTCCATGTCAGTCACGCACCTCGTAGCCGTGGGCGCGTATGATCTCCCGGGCATCGGCGCTCCCGAGGAACTTGAGCAAGGCCCGGCCGACCTCACTGTCCTTGATCAATATTGCCTGTTGCTCGATCGGGTCATGCATGGACGCGGGAACTGCCCACTGGCACGTCGCGGCGGGCAACCTCTGGTCCACTGCCTGCGATGCGGCGATGAGTCCAAGGTTGGCATTCTTCGAGGCAACAAACTGCAATGTCTGCGCAATGTTCTCACCAAAAACGAGATTGTCCTGGGCATCGTTCCACAAGTCAGCCCGCATCAGGAATTGCATTGCCGCGACACCGTAAGGTGCTGTTTGTGGGTTTGCGATCGCGAGTCGCAGCGATTCCAGGTTGTCCAACTGGTCACGGCAGTCGGCGTCGGACAGTGCCGCATCGGCGGACCAGAGCACGAGCCCGCCAATGGCGTAAGTAAAACGTGTGCCGGGAATACCCGCTCCCGATTTTTCGAGTCGCTCGGGGCGTTCGGCATCGGCCGCAAGCAACACACTGAACGGCGCCCCGTTGACGATTTGGGCATAGAGCATGCCCGTAGACGCGGCCGAGACCCGTACCTGGTGGCCTGTGGATTCCTCGAATCGCACGACCAGCTCGGCCATGGGCGCACTGAAGTTGCTGGCTACGGCAACCGAGATCGGCTCAGCACTGGCTGAGGCGAACAGGAATAGCGGCAACAGGTATCGGCAAAACCACATTTGCTCATAATAGTGCTTTTAGGCACCGACGGTGCGCGTGTAACAGGGGCTCGGTGTAACCATTAGGTTGCTCGCAACCCTGAAACACCAGATCACAGGCCGCTTCAAATGCGATGCTCGCATCGTAGTCGTCGCTCATCCGATGGTACAAAGGGTCACCCGCGTTCTGCTCATCGACCACGACGGCCATACGTTTGAACGTCTCCATGACCTGATCTTCGGTCGTCACGCCATGCAACAGCCAGTTCGCCATATGCTGGCTTGAGATGCGCAGCGTTGCTCGATCTTCCATGAGACCCACGTCGCTGATGTCGGGCACTTTCGAACATCCAACGCCCTGGTCGATCCAGCGCACAACATAGCCAAGTATGCCTTGCGCGTTGTTGTCCAGCTCATCCTGAATCGCCTTTGCGTCGAGGATCGAAGGGTCGCCCAGCGGTGGCGTCAAAATGTCATCGAGGCTTGCAAGCGGTCTTGATGCCAGCGCTTCCTGGACCTGCCGTACGTCAACCGCGTGGTAGTGCATCGCGTGCAGCGTGGCCGCGGTCGGCGACGGCACCCATGCACAACTGGCTCCGGCCTCCGGGTGCGCCTGCTTGGTATCCATCATCTGTTTCATTTCATCAGGTTTCGGCCACATGCCTTTGCCGATCTGCGCCCTGCCCGGCAGCCCGCAGCGAATACCGATATCGACATTCCAGTCTTCATAGGCGTTGATCCATGGCTGCGCCTTTATTGCCTCTTTCGGTAGCACCGGACCCGCCTGCATGCTCGTGTGAATTTCGTCACCGGTACGATCGAGGAATCCCGTATTAATGAACACCAGCCTTTCTTTCACTGCGCGTATGCATTCCTGCAGGTTCACGGTCGTGCGTCGCTCTTCATCCATGACACCGACCTTCAGCGTGTTTCGAGCGAGCCCGAGAAGGTCTTCTACGCGACCAAACAGTAAATTTGTGAACGCACATTCGTCCGGCCCGTGCATTTTCGGTTTGACGATGTAAACACTGTTGCTACGGCTGTTCGGCATGCGTTCGCTTTGTTTCGCGTTCGCCATCGCACACGCCGACGTTACGACGGCATCGAGCAAACCCTCGAACACTTCATTGCCGTCTTTGTCGACTACGGCGTCCGTGTGCATCAAGTGCCCGACGTTCCGGACCAGCATCAGGCTTTGGCCTGTCAGTATCAGCTCACCACCATCAGGCGTGCCGTAAACGCGATCCGCATTCAGTCGGCGCGTTGTCGACCGGCCGCCCTTATCGAAGCTCGCCTCAAGAGTGCCCTGCATCAGGCCCAGCCAATTGCGGTACACACCAACCTTGTCTTCGGCATCAACGGCCGCAACCGAATCTTCGCAGTCCTGGATGGTTGTAAGTGCGGACTCGAGGACGACATCGCTGACGTTGCCGGGGGCGTCGCGTCCGATCGGATGATTCGGGTCTGTCTGAATCTCGATGTGTAGCCCGTTGTTGCAGAACAGGTAACTGCAACGACCACCTTCCTTTTTGAATCCGACGAATTTCTCCGCCGCGCGCCAGGCCTCGTCGCTCGGATTGGAATGACTACCCGATGGCAGCGGGATCGTGCGGTCGAGAAAATCGACCGCATAGGCAATGACGGCGGCACCACGCGCCGGATTGTAGGCAGCGCCTGCCTCCTTGCCGCCATCGTCGAGGATGACATCAGTGCCGTAAAGCGCATCGTAAAGGCTGCCCCAACGAGCGTTGGCCGCATTCAATGCGAATCGCGCGTTGCTAACCGGGACGACCAGTTGAGGCCCTGCGATCTCGGCGATCTCGGGGTCGGCGCCTTCTGTGGATATCTGGAATGGCTCGCCCGACTCTTGCAGGTAGCCGATGTCTCTGAGGAACGCGACGTACTCGGCATGATCCAGCGGCGCGTCCGCTTGCAGGCCATGCCAATTGTCGATTTGTTGCTGCATCGCGTCACGCACGTGCAGGAGATCGCGATTAACCGGCGTGAGGTCCTCGATCAGCGATTCGAGGCCCTGCCAGAACTCTCCTGCGCGGAAGTCAATTGCAGGTAGCAGCTCGTCTTCGATGAAGGCACGAAAACCGGTATTTACTGAAAGATTGCCGATTTGGTCGCTATGCATTGATGCCATCGGCAATCTCCCGGTAATCGTTCAGGCCACGAACTGCTCCTCTTCGGTGCTACCGTCGAGTGCCGTCGTGGATGACAGGCCATTCATTATCGTGTTTTGCACGGCGTCGAAGTAGCCAGCACCGACGAAGGACTGGTGCTTGGCAGCACGGAAGCCGAATTTCTCGTCAGCAAATTCCTGCTGCTGCAGCTTGGAGTAAGCATACATGCCCTCTGCCTTGTAGGCACGACTCAGGTTAAACATGCTCGAGTTCAGCGCATGCCAACCGGCCAGAGTGATGAACTGGAATTTGTAGCCCATTTTGCCCAGCTCTTCACGGAAGATCTTCATCGTCTCGTCGTCAAGATTTGCCTTCCAGTTGAAAGACGGCGAGCAGTTGTACGCCAGCAACTGATCCGGGAACTCGGCATGAATCGCGTCGGCGAATTTTTGCGCCTGCTCGAGATCCGGTTTCGACGTTTCGCACCAGATCAGGTCGGCATAGGGCGCATAGGCCAGGCCGCGAGCAATCGCCTTATCAAGACCGGCATTGGTTCGGTAAAAACCTTCCGGCGTGCGTTCGCCCGTGATGAATGGGAAGTCACGTTCATCGGAGTCGGATGTAATCAGATCGGCAGCGTCCGCATCGGTGCGTGCGAGCAGCACGGTCGGTACGCCGCAGACGTCAGCAGCAAGTCGAGCAGCAGATAGTTTTGCAACTGCCTCTGCTGTTGGTACCAATACTTTGCCACCCATATGGCCACATTTCTTGGCTGATGACAGCTGATCTTCGAAGTGAACACCGGCCGCTCCGGCGCGAATCATGCTCTTCATTAGTTCGAATGCATTGAGATTGCCACCAAAGCCCGCCTCGGCGTCCGCGATGACCGGCGGAAACCAGTCGATGCTCGAATCCTCATTCAACGCGTGAATCTCGTCGGTACGGGCCAACGCGTTGTTGATCCGCTCCACCATTTTGGGCACTGAGTCCACCGGATACAGGCTCTGGTCCGGGTACATTTCGCCGGCGCTGTTGCCATCGCCAGCCACCTGCCAGCCGGAGCAGTAAATGGCTTTGAGGCCTGCCTGTACTTCCTGGATAGCCTGGTTGCCAGTCAGTGCACCCAAACCACAAACCGGGTCTTCTTTGTGAATGAGTCGCCAGAATTTCTCGGCGCCGAGTCGTGCCAACGTATGCTCGATATTGACCGTGCCGCGCAGTTTGACGACATCTTCGGCGCTGTAGTTACGTTCGATTCCCTTCCAGCGCGGGCTATCTGCCCATTCCGCTTCAAGCGCCTTAATCTGTTCCTGACGTTTCATTCTTTTCTCCAAAACGAAATTCGTGTGAAAAACTCTTGTTAAATGGGGTGATCGCGCGCTGCCCAGGAGGCGAGAAACACCACTCCATCTGCATCGGCGGCGATAATGTCGTCGCGCCGGATATAAGCACCAGCAATGCGCATCGGCCTGCCGCGAACACCAAGGCCGCGTTTTTTACTTTTCCGGGGGCAAGAGGCCAATGCGAAAATCCCGATCGGCGCCTCTTTGAGTTCCTCGACATCTCGCACTGATCCGTTGATCACGATGCCAGCCCAGCCGCTCTTTGCGGCCAGTTGCGCAAGATCGCCACCCAGCATGGCGCAATTCGTCGATGCACTATTGTCAACGAACAGCACGCGGCCGTTACCAGGCTCTTTCAACGTCGCTTTGACCAGCGAGTTGTCGTCTTGCGTTGAAATTGTCTCGACCTTGCCCAGGCAAACGGACACTGCGCCAAAACTCCGATAGCCGTTCTGCAATACTTCGGCATCTGGATTCGCGTCGCAGAAATCCGCAGTCGGCTGGACAGGGAAGTTTGTAACGCTTGATGTAAGTTCTGCTTGCTGCACTTCTTCTTTCTCCGTGGCTTAAGCAGCGACGCCGTCGGCGAGCCCGACGTGCCGAGCAATGTCCTGGCCAAGGCGCTGAACGAACAACAACCCGCCATCGCGCGTAATGAACCTGTGCAATCCGCTCGAGCGACGCTCTGACGTAGTTTGCTGTTGGCTCGCGGAGGTCGGGATCAAAATTCTGCCAGCCTCACTGCGAAACAGCAGGCGACGGCTGCCGTTCATGCCCGACCATCCTATGAACTGGCGGGAGTCCTTGAGGCGCACGACATGACCGTCGGCAAGCATTGCAAAACATTCTGAATAGCGCATCGGTGTATCCACCCCGTAGCTGACCACGTCCGCATGGCTTGCGCCGTTGAGCGGAATCATCTGGTCCAGGTACTTCGCTTTCTCAATTTGCTCTTGCTGCATGTCGATACCCCTGATGTGTGTCCCTTGCGTGTAGTGAATGGCCGCGCTTCGAGGTGTATAGTAAGCATACGATTGTTAAAATTTCACAGAAAAAACTTCACAGTGTTAATTTCACAAATGGAAGGGCCATGGGTTTAAGACAGGGACTGGGGCGCAAGGCCCATTTCGTCGGCACCAAGATCAAGTCGCTCAGGAAGCGTAACCACCTGACTTTGGAAGACTTATCGGTGCGCTGTATTCAACTGGACGCCGAGGCAGGACCCTCTGTGTCCTACCTGTCGATGATCGAAAACGGCAAACGGACGCCGTCCGAACGCCTGTTAAACATCATTGCCGACATTTTTCAGAAAGATTTGACTTGGTTTTATGACGAATCACTGGACGACGAGGCCATGGACCCGGCGCCTGTCTCATCCGCCGTCAGTGGCCTGCCTCTCGAACCTGGATTCCTGTTCTCCGAGAGCCTGCTGCAAATTGCTATCCCGGAGCTACTCGCGCAGACGGGCACGACGGGCCGTCAGTTTGCTCACCTGTTGATTCGCGCTCACCAGGAGTCAAACCGCAACCGTTTTCCCGACCTTGAAAGAGCCGCGGAAAGCGTGGGAGCGAAGCGTTTCCCAATGACCGTTGAGGATGTTTTCGACATTGCCGCAAGCCTTGGCCTCAAGATCCAGTGGTTTGATCGCTCACCGTTCAAGGACAAGGGAGAGACGGACAAACCGTTGAACACGATCGTGCGCTCGTTTTTCGACGCGCCTGACAAAATATATTTGAACCGCTCATTGCAGGACACGCCGGCACGATTGAAGTTCGACCTCGCCAACCACATCGCACATAAGGTATTGCATGACGGCGACGGCGCGCGCGCACCGCAGATTTCCGGTGGCAGAGTGTCCGGGAGGCGCCACGACTCTGACTCCTCCAACGTCGACGCAAAGGACATCTTGTTCGCGTGGCGCGACTTCGAGTGCAGCTATTTTGCAGCGGCGCTGCTGGCACCGAAAACGCCGTTCCGTCAGTTCCTCGCCAAGCACGCGTACGCCATAAACTCCGGTGACAAGGTCGAACTGACCAAGACGCTGGTCATGCGACGCATGCCGAGCGTCAGCCCTTACCCGTTCTGGCACTACTTCGACGCCTATCCGCCGGGTAACCTGAGGGCTGTATACCGTGGCAATGGTATTCCTCTGCCATGGGGCAACATGTCGATGATCTCCGACCCATGTCAGCATTGGGCCGTGTTCCGCATGTTGAATACGCGTTCCAACCAACCATCAGCGCAAATATCAGTCCTGCGATCGGGCGACGACAAACGCCTCTATTGTTGTGAATCGATTCGCAGCAAGGATGCCGCAGGCAATCCGCACGTGCTGTGCGCCGGGATCGATCTCGCTCCTGCGCTAAAGGCGCAAAACATCGAACCCATGGAAACGATCGAAGCCATCGAGAAAAGCTGCAACGATAACGGCGGCTCTGGTCCGATTCCGGAAACGGCGCGCGGTCAACTGGAAAGCATCGGCAAGATTCTGAACATTGGATGGGTTGCGCAAGGCGCCGAAAAAGACGCGACGATTATTTGTCCACGTAGCTCGGGCTGCCCTCGAGACAAGCATTGCCTCGGCAAACCCAATCCGAAACTCAAGCCACAGATCGATCAGATCCGCGAGTCGGTACTTTCTTCGGGCGGCAATTAGTTGAGAGAATACGACACGACATCGTCGGTCACTTCCTGACCACCGAGCATGCCACCGATCGTCACCCAGTCACCTTCGAAGAAGACCAAGCCACGATGATCCATAGTGGCCGCTCCATTGATGTCGATCTGCTGCCAGGAGCCGGTCTCGACCTGGAACAGCAAAGCATCCTCCGCAGGTGACGATGCCGACCCGTTGTATCCCATCCCGTCATAGTTGTACGGGTTTTCGCTGCCACCGATAAATATCACGCCGCCCTCTTCAATCGATCCGGCAGCCGCCATGCGATAACGCGGCTTGCCGGGGTGAGGCTTAATTGCACGCCAATCAATGCGTCGCGATTCTTCTCCGTCGATGATGCCCAGGAAACACTCGGGGCTCGCCACGAAATCGCGTCGTCGGTTTTCATGTGGCTCGATCGCCACGCCATCACAATAAACAATCGTGTCACCGACAATGCCACCCGCATGGCCAAACACAGCCCGTCCGGGCGTCGGCGTGGCCTGCGACCAGGTGTC
>WTCH01000059.1 GCA_013138675.1 Woeseiaceae bacterium
CTCGGCTCGATCGACACCTACGCCTACCGCATGCCGATTGCACCACCGCCGGGCATCGAACCGGGTCAGGCCATCGACGAAGATTCTGCTGATGGCCAGCGGTCTGCCGAAGTTGCCGCGCAGGTAACGGAGTAAACCAATGCGAACGCAACATCAGCTTATTAATTTAGTACTGCTCATCGCGGCAATAACGATGTTGGCCGCGTGTAACACGACCCCGAGCAAGTCGGCGTCATCGCCGGCGCAGATCCAGGTCGAGGAGTTCGTCGGCTTCACGCTCATCGAGGATGCGCGTGTCGAAGGCGACGTGCGCGTCGATTACGACCGCGCGCTTGAATTGCTGGCACGCGGCAACAGCGCTGAGGGCATCAGTCTGCTTGAGACAGTAGCGGCGGCGGCACCCGACCTGAGCGCACCGCGCATTAGCCTGGCGATCGCCCATCATCGCCTGGGTGATTTCGAACAGGCGGAACAGCACTTGCTGCAGGCACTATTGATCAATCCGAATCATCCGATTGCACTGAATGAAATGGGCATCGTCTATCGCAAGACGGCGCGTTTCGCCGAGGCGCGACAACAGTACGAAGCTGCGCTGGCTGTCTATCCCGGCTACCACTACGCGCGGCGCAACCTGGCCGTTCTCTGTGATCTCTATCTCGCCGACCTGGAGTGCGCCCTGAGCAACTATGAAGCCTACATGGCGACCGTGCGCAGTGACGACGAAGCGGCGATGTGGCTCAAGGACGTGCGCTACCGCGCCGGTCGAACGGAGAATTAACGATGCGAGCATCCTTACTGGCACTACTCATGACGTTTGTCGGCTTTGCGGCCTGGGCTGAGGAGTCCGCTACGGGCGATGAGGCCGGCAGGGCCGAATCGGCCGCTGCGAAGCAGGCTACCACTGAGGACGAATCCGAGGCCGAGCCCGACAACGGAGACGGCATCAAGTCACCGAAGACGATGTCGGGTATGTCGATTCTGGGCAACGAAGAGGCACCCAAGTCTCTTGTCATCGTTCCCTGGAAATCGTCGCGCATGGGCGATGAACTGGATCTGTCGGACACGCTGGACGACCGGGCACAGCCTGTCGACAAGGAAGTCTTCCTGCGTGAGCTGCGCTTCTACCAGATACGGTCAGACGAACAGACATAATGCGTGAACGTGCGCTGCGTCACACCTAAAGCACTGATCTGCCTCTATTCTTGGTGTCGTCCGCGGCCAATTGCGCACAATTAAGTCAAACTGAGGATCAACAAAATGGACTTCTTCTATTCGATTGTAAATTTCTTCGCATCGGGCGGACTCTTCATGTACCCGATATTGCTCGTATTCGCCTTCGGGGTCGCGATCTCAGTCGAACGCTACATCACGCTGTCGATCGTCACCAACAAGAACCGCGTTGTCTGGGACAAAGTGCAGCCCTTGCTGACCGACGGCCAGTTCGACGAGGCCCGTGAAATGACCAGCGGGGATGAATCAACGATCTCGCAGGTACTCAATATGGGTCTGTCCCTGCAGGGCGCTGTGCGCCGGCGCGAGGATATCGAGATCGCGATGGAGGAGAGCATGATGGAAATCGTGCCGCGCCTCGAAAAGCGCACGCCGTACGTCGCTCTCGCCTCGAGCATCGCCACATTGCTCGGTCTGCTGGGCACGATTATGGGCCTGATCCAGGCATTTACGGCAGTGGCCAACGCCAACCCGGCCGAAAAAGCTGACCTGCTGTCAGCCAGTATCTCGGTGGCAATGAACACGACCGCATTCGGCCTGATGGTCGCCATTCCGCTGCTCGTCGTCCATGCCGTCCTGACCAGCAAGACCGGCGATATCGTCGACAGCCTGGAGATGGCAACGGTCAAGGCGCTCAACGTCTTCTCGAGACGGTCGAAGCGCATGGCAGAGGCTGCGGCGTAAACGACGATGGCCAGACGGCATCACTACAAGCGTCGCACCAAGCCTGCGCACGAACTTGACGTCACCACCTTCCTTAACCTGATGGTGGTGCTCATACCGTTCCTGCTGATCACGGCGGTGTTTTCACGGATGACGATCGTGGAGCTGAACCTGCCGAGTTCGGCTGCTGCGTCGAGCGCTGATGCAGGGTTCACGCCCGAAGTCATCGTTCGTGAGGCCGGCATCGAAATCAGCAATGGCAAGCAGGTCATCGCAACGATTCCGAATGAGGACGAAGAGTTCGATCTCGACACGCTGTCCGATTACATGGTCGAGCTCAAGCAGACCTATCCGGCACAGGACTCGGCAGCCGTGCTCATGGAAGCGCAGATTCCCTATGACTACCTGATCCGGGTCATGGACACCGTACGCAGCGTCGAAGTACCCATCGAGAAAGCAGAGGGCGAGGAATTTGTGGATGGCGAACCGCAAGTCGAACTCGTCGCACTGTTTTCGGATGTTTCGGTAGGAGACGCACCGTGAGAAACAGCCGTCGCATCAAGCGCATGTCACGCAACCGCGTGAAGATTACGAAAATGAACCTGACGTCGCTGATGGACGTCTTCACCATTCTCGTGTTCTTCCTGCTGATCAATTCGGGATCGGTGGAGCTTCTCGAGGCACCGAAGGACGTCAAGCTTCCGGAGTCGTTCGAAGAATCCAAGCCACGCGAAACCGTCGTCATTTCGGTCAGCCCGGAGGACGTCATCGTACAAGGCCAGATCGTCGCGAGTGTCATCGACATTCTTGAGGACAAAGAGGCATCACTGGATCCGCTCGCTGCAAGGCTCGCCGACATCAAGGAGAGAATCGTCGGCCCGGCAACGCTCGCCGTCGCGGATAGCCAGGAAGTCACCATCCTGGCGGACAAGTCCGTGCCATTTATCGTGGTCCGTAAAATCATGTCAGCCTGTACCGGCCAGGGTTACGAAAACGTGTCGCTCGCCGTGATCCAGAAGCCGGCACAGATCGCAGCTAACTAGTACCGCAGGGACGCGAGATTCACCGTGAGCACCTTAGCCCTATCTAATTTAGAACAGTCAGTGCGAGAGCAGGTCAGTCGCTCGGAGAGTGCTGTCGACAGTCTCGAGACCGACCTGCGGGCGATCGATGTCGAATTGCTGGCGCTGGCAGAGGACCACAGTAAGTACCAAAAACTCGAACAGATTTGTGCCTCGCTAGAAGAGCTTGACGAGCTCGGTGCGGGCCACCTGTTCTGGGACGGCGTATCGAGCGAGTACAAAGCAGCGCATCTCGACCATGCCAGGTCGCAGATCGGCAAATACCACGAGGCGATTGTTGAAGTAGAGAATCGCCGCGACGGGCTGGTCGAAGACATGGAGCAGCGCAACGCCGAACTTGATTGCCTGCATTACGACTTGCAGGACATCGTCGAGCAGAAGGAAGACAATCGCTACGAATGGCTTGTGGAACGCGAGGACGGCGACAAGCCTAAACAGCACATCCAGATCATGCCCTGGGCCAGGGGCTGCGAAGAAGATCGGCGCTTCCGGCGCTCGCTGGCCAGCTCACTGGCTGCGTCCATCGCCATCGCCCTGATGATCAGCACGATCGCGATCCCGTTTCGTGAGAAGCAGGAGGAACTGGAGCTGCCTGAGCGTGTTGCGAGACTAGTGCGCCAGCAGCGAGCGCTGCCGCCACCGCCGCCACCCGTGCAGGAGCTGGAGA
>WTCH01000227.1 GCA_013138675.1 Woeseiaceae bacterium
GGCCAGATGAACCGCCTGGGCTATGCGTACGACTGGACGCGCGAGGTAATGACCTGCCGTCCCGAGTACTACCGCTGGGAACAGTGGTTGTTTACGAAGATGTTCGAGAAGGGTCTCGTGTATCGCAAGAACTCGGTCGTCAACTGGGATCCTGTTGACCAGACCGTACTGGCCAACGAGCAGGTCATCGATGGTCGTGGCTGGCGGTCAGATGCGCTGGTCGAGCGCCGCGAGATTCCGCAGTGGTTCATGAAAATCACCGCGTACGCCGACGAGTTGCTCGACGAATTAGACCGCATGCCGGGCTGGCCAGACTCGGTCAAGACCATGCAGCGCAACTGGATCGGGCGTTCGGAAGGCGTCGAGTTGACGTTCGCAGTTGCGGGCGAGGATGAGCCACTAACCGTATTTACGACGCGACCCGATACGTTGTTCGGCGTCACCTACATGGCAGTAGCCGCAGAGCATCCGCTGGCCGTAAAAGCAGCGGCAGGGAACGCGGAGGTCGCGGCGTTTATCGAAGAATGCAAACAGACAGATGCGGCCGAAGCCACGCTCGAGACGATGGAAAAGAAGGGCATGGCGCTCGGTATCAACGTCATTCATCCACTGACCGGTGAGGACGTACCGTTGTGGGTCGCGAATTTTGTTTTGATGAGTTACGGCACGGGCGCTGTCATGGCGGTACCGGGTCACGACGAACGCGACTGGGAATTCGCGAAGAAGCATGGCTTGCCGATCAAGCAGGTTATCGCGCCTCTGGACGGCTCTGAGATCGACATCGAAGAGGCCGTGTTCATCGACAAGGGTGTCACGGTCAACTCTGGCGACTACGACGGCCTGAGCTATGAGGACGCCTTCAATGGCATTGCGGACTGGTTCGAGGAATCCGGTCGCGGGCGCCGCACGGTAAATTACCGCCTGCGTGACTGGGGGGTATCGCGGCAACGCTACTGGGGCACGCCGATACCGATCATTTATTGCGACGACTGCGATGCGGTACCGGTTCCCGAAGACCAGCTGCCGGTCGTACTTCCCGAAGATGTTGAGTTCACGGGCCACGGATCTCCGCTCAAGGACATGCCCGAATTCGTCAATGTCGCATGTCCGAAATGCGGCAAAGACGCGCGCCGCGAAACGGACACGTTTGACACTTTCGTTGAGTCATCCTGGTATTTCGCGCGCTATGCGTGCCCGGACAATGACAAGGCGATGCTCGACGAACGCGCCGCATACTGGACACCGGTTGACCAGTACACGGGCGGCATCGAGCACGCAATCTTGCACCTCATGTATGCACGCTTTTTCCAGCGCGTCATGCGTGACGAGGGGCTGACGGATGTTTCCGAACCGTTCACCAATCTGATGACACAAGGCATGGTGTTGAAAGACGGCGCCAAGATGTCCAAGAACAAGGGCAATACGGTCGACCCGCAGGAACTTATCGTGAAATACGGTGCTGACACCGTGCGTTTGTTCATGATGTTCGCGGCGCCGCCGGAACAGACACTCGAGTGGTCGGATGACGGCGTGCAGGGCAGTTTCCGTTTCCTCAAGCGCTTCTGGAACGCAGTGCAAAATCACGTAGACGGTGGCAAGGTCGCCGATCTGGACGTGGCTTCGCTGAATGCGGCGCAAAAGGACATGCGTCGCAAGACGCACCAGAGCATCGCCAAGATCAGCGATGACCTGGGTCGTCGCGCAACGTTTAACACCGCAGTGGCAGCATCGATGGAGCTGATCAATTCCATCACGCGATTCGAAGACGACTCCGACGCGGGGCGCGCCGTTGTGCACGAAGGGCTCGAAGCCGTTGTATTGATGCTGTCGCCTATGGTGCCGCACATTTGCCATGCGCTATGGGCTACGCTGGGCCACAAGACGGCTCTTATCGATGTGCCCTGGCCGCAAGTGGACGAGTCAGCACTCGAGGCAGAGATGGCGGAGATCGTCGTGCAGGTTAACGGCAAGCTGCGTGGACGTGTTTCGGTCGCAGCCGATGCGGACCGTGATGCGATTGGCCAGCAAGCTCTCGCGGACCCGAACGTACAACGATTTGTCGAGGGCAAGGAAGTGCGAAAGATCATCGTCGTACCCGGTCGGCTGGTCAACATCGTTGTCTAGGACCCTGACAATGTCGCTGGCTCTGCTGCTGACAGGCTGCGGGTTCCACCTGCAGGCCGAATTGACAACGCCGCCGCAGATGGAACGCACCTACATTGCGGCCGTCGAGCGCAACACCCAGTTCCATCGTGAATTACGCCGGCAACTGCAGGAATCCGGCGTTAATCTCGTCGACTCGCCTGACGAAGCAACTGCGATATTGTCGATCATGTTGGACCGGACCGGCCAACGCGTACTATCGACCTCCGCGCGCAATGTACCGACAGAATACCAGGTGTTTTACTCGGTCGAATACGCGCTCGTGGCTGGCGAAATCAGTTTGCTCTCGCCACAGGACATTACGTTCACCCGGGATTACACCTACGACGAGACGCTCGTACTCGGTAAGGCACATGAAGAAGACCTGATGCGTGAGGCTATAGTCCGCGATCTGGTACGCGCCGTACTCAAGCAAATCTCCACGCTGTAAAACATGCTTGCTGTAGCCGATGTGCCTTTGGCGTCGATCGAATCCCTGCTCGACAGGTATGGCCTGAGCATCAAGGTGCAGCAAGACAGCGAGGCGATTATCGGAAGTTTCTGGGGGGATAGTGAGGCCGGCGTGGTTGGTCGCACGGTTTATGTACGTCGTGAGACCCCGGTGCATTCGCTGCTGCACGAAACCTGTCACATCATCTGCATGTCTGGCGACCGGCGAGAGCAACTCGAGACCGATGCGGGTGGCGATGACCTTGAGGAAGCGGCGGTTTGCTACCTACAAGTGTTACTGGCCGACGAACTTGACGGTGTCGGACGTGATCGCCTGATGGCCGACATGGACACCTGGGGCTACAGCTTTCGACTGGGCGATACCCGTTCGTGGTTTGAGCGCGATGCCGAGGATGCACGCAAGTGGTTGATAGATCACGGGCTGCTCAATAGCAGTGAATCACCTGTCTTCCAGTTGCGCGCCTGACATATTGTATAGTCGGGTATGGTCTGGCCTCGCTACATAGCTTACTTCGTCGGCATCTCACTGCTGACCTGGTTACTCACACAGCTCGAAATCTCGTTTCCGGGTAGCCTCAAGCTGCACGTGATAATGAATCCGAGCGACCAGTTCGGTACGAGCGAATTCTCGCCAATTGAAATCATTCAACCAATCATCCTCGCCGCTTGCGGGTTGCACATGCTCTGGGTTGCAGAATACTGCCCATCACAGAGACCCATCGCGATTCCGTTCGGGGGCCTTGCACTCGCGTTCATGATTCGCGAGCTCGACTACTTTTTCGATCGTTACCTGCTCGACAATTTCTGGCAGGTGCTCGTCGGGATTGCGGCTGCATTTGTCATCGTCTACACCTATCGAGCGCGCAAGCGCCTCAAAATCGCATGGGCGCGCATCTGGCCATCGCCAGGGCTCGCGTTGCTGTTTGCCGGTGCCGTTATCATGTTCTCGTTCGTGCGACTGGTCGGGCACGAGCCATTGTGGATGTCGCTGCTCGGTGACGACTACCGTCGCGTGGTCAAAATCGCTGTAGAGGAATTCATCGAGCTGTTGGGCTATTTCCTGTGGTTTATTGGCAGCATTGAATACACATACCAGGCGCGCGCGATCGCCTACAAGGAACCCGTTCCACTCGCGAAACGGCTGCGTGAACAACGCCGCCGCCTGAAATCAGGAAAGTTCTAGTCGATAAGCAAAGGGGTTTTCAATGAGCGACGACCTGACACCGGATTCAGTTCCGAAGCCGCCGGAACCGCAAGAACAGAAGGCAGAAGATCAGGTGCAACCTGAGTTCCAGATATCGGAACAAGACGCGGAGAGAGCGCTGGACGTATTCCGACAGGAGCAAAATCTCGTCGTGGGCGGCATGGCGGGACTCATTGCGGCCGTCGCAGGTGCTGCGGTCTGGGCCGGAGTTACGGTAGTTACCGAGTACCAGATTGGCTGGATGGCCGTGGGGCTCGGATTCCTCGTTGGAATCGCGATACGGACCATGGGTAGAGGTATCGATCAGGTATTCGGTGTCGTTGGAGCCGTGATGGCGCTGGTTGGTTGTGTGCTTGGCAACGTGTTTACGACTGCCTGGTACATTTCAGCGCAAACGGGATCATCTCTTATGAGTGTCCTTACACAACTCGATATGGAACTTATGATCGACCTGATCACAGAATCATTCCAGGTCATGGATATTCTGTTCTACGGACTG